>DAOWDR010000361.1 GCA_030638935.1 Desulfobacteraceae bacterium
AACCTGGCCCGGATGGGCAAATAGTTGGACGCATGGTTTGCATGGAAAAGTCCGTCGGTCAGATGGGTGGCAGCAATCATTCCCCCCAGCTCGGCCAGCATTTCTTCCGGGTTGATGAGCACAAATTCGCCCTGTTCATATTGGTCATTAAGTTCGGTTCCGGGAATGAGCATCAGACTCAATGCCCCGACAAAGTCAGGATCTATGGCCGATAACACCCTCCCGGTTTCCCGGGCATGGATCTGGGATCGCTCCCTTCCTCCCAGCCCCACCAGGACGGTAACCGATAATTTGATCCCGGACTCTTTGACCCGTTTGCCCATTTTGATCATTTTTTCGGCATTGGCCCCCTTGCAAATATCCTTAAGCACTATATCATCCCCGGACTCAAGGCCCATATAAGCAATATCCACCCCAAGGGATTTAAGTTCTTCAAGTTGTTCATCGGTTTTCATGCCGATTCCCTTGGTGTTGGCATAGAGCCCCACCCTTTCCACCCAGGGCAGGCGATCTTTGATTCGTTCAAGGATGGGAACCAGCCGTTTCTGTGGGACTATCATGGCATCCCCATCGCAGATAAACAAGCGATTTTGACGACGGCAATTTTGCCTTGCAAATTCAATATCTTTAAAAATAATATCATCTTTTTTGATGTTGAATCGTTTTTCCAGAAAGGTTCCGCAAAAGGTGCATTTATTATGGGAACAGCCCAGGGTGACCTGTAGTAAAATACTGTTTGCCTCGCTGGGCGGGCGGATGATCATTCCTTCGTAGTGCATATGCAATCCCCTAAAAAGTCAAAACTCTTTTTTAACAGGTATTGTTAGAAAATTCAATATCTTGATTCTTTTTAACCCGGTTATTGGAATTGGTTAGTGGAATCGGATCATGGATTGCTTTTACCTATAAAGTGGATGCAGTTTGTGGGGCATTTTTCAATTGATTTTAATGCATCTTCATAATTTTCAGCGGTATAGGTGTCATAATCACATTTTGAGAGATTATCGGTGAGGTTAAAAAGATCTGAAATTTTAGAACAGGCCTTGCAGGCAACACAGGATGTCCTGCAGACAGCTTTTGCATCCTTTGCCTTATCTTTATTGGAACAGGCAACCGTGGGAATTATATCTTCCTGAAAACCCGTCATGGCTATGATGTCCCTTGGACAGACCTTTGAACAGGCACCACAGCCTACACATAATTTATAATCAACCATTGCAAGGCCATCCACAATATGGATGGCATCATAGTTACAGGATTTTACACAGTCTCCAAAACCAAGGCAGCCAAAGGTACAGCCCTGGACACCGGCTACCTGGTGTGCGGCAGCGCATCGTTTTTCCCCCCGGTATTCGGTTAATTGAAGGCGGTCCCTGCTGTGGGCCCCGCAATGGACAACGGCACGAACAAGGATGGTTTCACCAACTTCAACCCCCATAATATCAGCCACACTTATTGCACAGGCTTCTCCGCCAACCGTGCATTTGTTGACAGGATCATTGTCGGTGACAATGGCCACGGCATAGTCACTGCACCCAAGATAGCCGCAGCCGCCGCAATTAACACCCGGCAGGGTTTCCAGTACAGATTCGATTTTGGGATCAATCTCAACCTTGAATTTTTGATTTGCCCAGCCCAGAATAAAAGAGAGGATCATTGCCATTACCAGCATGGTTCCGGCTGCTATGGCAAGGGTTATAAGGATCATGGCATTCTCACTTGGGAAATTTTGTTTTTGGAATCAAGAAGGACAAAAAAATCTGATTGTTCAGGGGAATGGGGAATAATTTCTGACACCTGCTCTGCCGGGGCGGGCATGACAGCATCCCTGATACCCGAGTCAACCCCTGTAAATCCCATGAAGGCAAGGGCAAGGATACCGCCGATAATAAGAGTTATGGCAGCACCCTGGAAAGGTTCCGGTATATCGCTAAGTTCCAGCTCTTCCCTGATACCCGACATAATTACAATGGCAATGGTAAATCCCACACCGCCGAAAAAAGCCAGGGCAATGGCCTTTCCCAGGTCCCATACATCCGAGGGATTGTCAACTCCCACAACATGACTCATTATGGTCAGGCAGGCAAACAGGATGGCACAATTGGTGGTGATAAGGGGAAGAAAAACGCCAAAGGAACGATAGAGTAAGGGGAAATATTTTCTGACATACATCTCGACAAACTGAACAGAAGAAGCAATGGAAAAAATATAAACAATATAACTTAATACGGTGAGATCTATCTTGGCTGCTGCTTCTTTTGAAAGGAAAAAACCGGCAATAAAGGAGGATAGGGGAGCACCGGGTATCAGCACCATTGTGGTGATGCTCCAGCTGATGAAAGCTGCAATGCTGATGACAAAGGTAACGGCACATCCCATACCAAATGCCATTTCCACCTTTCTTGACACCCCCACAAAGGGACAGATGCCCACAAAATAGTAGAGCACAAAATTATTAATCAAAGCTGCTGTAAGGGAAATCAGCAGTATGTCCAGAAGATACATCATAAAAATCGCCTATACCCCTTTAAGAATATTGAAAATATCTGCCGATGCATGAAAAAGCATGTTAATCATTGGCAGACCTCCGTGATTTAATTGTTCCAATCCAGTTGACAAGGCCAAGCAGCAACCCCAATGTGAGAAATGCGCCGGGCGGCAACACCATTATGACCCAGTCGGGCCAGGATAGAGGAAGAACCCTTACCCCAAAAAATGCTCCTGTGCCCAGGATTTCCCTTACTGCGGCAATGCTTGAAAGGGCAAGACCAAAGCCGATGGCCTGGCCCATGGCATCGGATGCTGCCGTAAACACAGACTGTTTGGAAGCGCACACCTCGCAGCGGCAGATAATAAGGCAGTTAACAATGATCAAAGGGATATAGGGTCCCAGGGTTTTGCTCATCTGAAAAAAATAGGCTGCAAGAAAGCGGTCCGCTATGGTAACAAAGGTGGCTATGGTAAGGGTAAAAACAACAATGCGCAGATGGGGTCTTAGGAGATTTCTGATCAGGCTGATGACAATATTGGCGCAGAGTAGTACAAAGGCAACAGAGCATGCCATGGTCAGGGCAGGTTTCATACCATTGGTGACAGCCAGGGTGGGACAAAGACCAAGCAGCTGTCGGTATACAGGATTTTCAGGCAAAATGCCCTGGACAAATCTTTCAAAGGCTGTTGGGTGATCCGCCATCATTTATTCTCCTTAATTTTGCCGTCTTCACTTTTATCGGCTTCACTTTTTTGAGCCTTATTTTTTGGGAATGGTACAAGCCGGGGCTTAATATCGGCAATGGTTTTGTTCACAATACCTGTAACGCTCCTGGATGAAATGGTTGCACCTGAAATAGCATCGATTTCATCTTCATTTCCAGCCTTCCCTTTTACAACAACAAGGCGTGTGTCCGAAGGTTTATCCACAAATAGATCCCGCCAGGGTTTTTCTAAAATTCTGTTTCCAAGGCCCGGGGTCTCTTTCTGGGCCAGGATAAAGAGGCCCGTGATGGTATCGGCATTTGCATCCAGACCCAGCAACAACTCAATCTTATCTGCATAGCCCTGGCCGGTCGCCTTGGCCACATGTCCTGCCATGGAACCATCCTTGAAAAGAGCATCATAGACCGTATAAAATTTTTTAATCCCGTTTTTTTCAATCTCAATAATACGGGATTTAATGACAAGGGATTCTTTCTGGTCCATCATTTTTGCAGCTCTGTCTTCACCCAGGACAAGGGCGGGGATTTTTTCCATGGTTTCCTTGATCTTGTTTGCCTCTATAATGGGGCCAAGTTTTGTCTGAATACCTGCAAGGGCAGTGCCGAAGGCTGTGGCAAGCACCAGAACCAGCCAGGCCTGGAACAGGTTGCTGTCTCTAAGTGATTTCATATCAGGCTTCTCCCATGGGTTGAGGATTGGTCCAGCGGTTTATCAGGGGGGTAACTGCATTCATCATGAGAACGGCAAACATTACCCCTTCGGGATAGCCGGAAAAAAGTCTGATTATCATTATTAATACACCTGTGCCAATGCCGAAAATCCACTTTCCCCTTGAGGTAAGAGGAGAAGTTACAGGATCGGTTGCAATGAAAAACGCACCAAACATCAGGGCTCCGCCAAAAAGATGCTGGGCAAGGAACAGGCCTGAATGGGAACCTGAAATATCTGTGATACCGGCAATGACCAAGACCGTTAAGATTATGCCCAGGGGTATCTGCCAGGATGCGGTTTTTCTGAAAACAAGGTAAAGTCCTCCCAAAAGACAGGCGGCTGTGCTTGTTTCACCAATTGATCCATTGGTATTGCCCCAGAAAAGATGTGAAATGTCACTGGTAAGGCCATTAAATTTTAGTGCACTTAAAGGGGTTGCCCCTGAAACAGCATCCACAAGCCCTGTCATATTCTCATAGGAGCCCGCTCCCATTAACTGGGCAAAGGCTATCATGACAAAGGCCCGTCCCACCATGGCAGGATTAAAAATATTCATGCCAAGGCCACCAAAGATAATCTTTCCGATTCCCATGGCAACAACAGAGGCAAGAACACCAACAAACCAGGGGGCTGAGCCCGGCAAAGAAAGAGCAAGAATAATACCTGTAACCACGGCGGAAAAATCTTTGAGGGTCAGTGACTTGCCCCGGATCCGAACAAATAAAAATTCTGAAACCATACAGGTTATAACGCAGATAAAAAGCTGTTTTACAGCATAGAGTCTAAACAGGTAGACTGACAAAAGCAGAATGGGTAAAAGCGCTATCATGACATCGATCATCATCTTTTGTGTGCCGGCGCCTTTATCCACTATATGGGGAGAGGGAGCAACATGGATGATGGCCCCGGATTTTTTATCCGGTGAATCTGGTCCGGAGGAATAAAATTGTTTAATTGTATCCATTTTAACTCTATCTGGTTTTTTAATTGTATCTGGCACGCATTATTTCCTTGTATTAGCGGTCCTTGTATTAACGGTTTGCCCAGGCGGCAACCAGCATTTTTCCGGTTCGAATCAGCTGAACCAGATTGATTTTTGCAGGACAAACATAGGTGCAGCATCCGCATTCAAAACAGGCATGGATGTGGTATTGGCTTGCAATGGACGGATTATTATATCTGGCAGCAAGGGCAAGCCTTGTGGGGACAAGATTCATGGGGCAGGCATCAACACAGCGCCCGCACCGGACGCAGGAAGTCTCCTTTTCATCGGAGACCTCATCATGGGTAAGCACGGTGATACCCGAAGTTCCCTTGGTGACCGGTGCGGTAAGATCTGAAAAACAAAATCCCATCATTGGACCGCCGGCAATAATTCTTGCGGCATCCTTTGTTATACCGCCGCAAAATTTAATCACCTCACCCATTGAGATACCAATGGGTACGAAAAGATTTTTAGGTTTTTTTATCCCCCTGCCGGATACGCTGATCACCCTGTGGGTCAAAGGAGCCTCTTTAATCACCCCCCTTGCCACAGTCGCCATTGTCCCCACATTGCTCATTGCAACCCCAACATCCGACGGCAGGCCGCCCAAGGGGATTTCAAGGCCAAGCACTGATTTTACAAGCTGTTTTTCACTTCCCTGGGGATATTTGGTCTTTAATACGGCAATTTTTATCACGGTCTGTTCCGTGGCTTCTTTAAGTTTTTTGACGGCATCGGGCTTATTGTCTTCCACGCAAATAACAATTTCCCTTGCTGACACGGCACGGCCGGTTAAAAGAGCGCCTGTAACAATAGCCCTTGGCGCCTCCTTCATCAGTCTGTAATCGCAGGTGAGATAGGGTTCGCATTCACAGCCGTTGATCATGAGGGTATCGATCATCCGTGTATCATTGGGTGTTACCTTTACATGGGTGGGAAAGGCTGCCCCGCCCAGGCCCACAATGCCGGAATCATGAATGATTTTAACAATGGTTAAAGGATCATAAATGGAAATGCAGTCCCTTGGCCACTCCTTTGACCTCATCTCATCCCATAATTTTTGTGGGGAGATCTGATCACCTTGGGCATTGATGGATATGGAGGCAAGATGTTTGCCGTTTGGCAGGGTCACAACCTTGGTTTTTTTAACTTTTCCTGCAATGGGTGAATGAAGGGAGGCTGAAACAAAGGCCTCGCCAGCCCCGATAATTTCTCCATACCTGACGATCTGCCCTGGCTTCACAACTTGTTTGCACGGCACACCCAAATGCTGAAGCAATGGTAAAGTCACGGTTTCAGGTGTTTCCATCACTTCAACTTTTGATTCATCAGACAATTCTTTATTATCCGGCGGATGGATGCCGTGGCGGAAATTGCCGTTCCCTGGAAACCCCTTTAACTTGAACAAACCCATAAACCCGTATTTACCTTTCTTAATATTGTTTTTTAAATAAATTCAAAGGATGGAGAAAATTATTGAACTACCCAGACAACATGATTGTCTGCGTTTCTGAAAATTTTGTTGCCAACCCTGTTTAGAAGCACTCTTTTAAAAGCCGTAAGGCCCCGTCTTCCAATAACAATGGTGCCGAAATCACCATACCGGGCTTTGTTCAGAATACAATTTGTATGGTTTTTTTCTTCGATAATTTCAAAGGAAACCTGATCAATGGAAAAACCTGCTTCTAAAAAATAATCCATTGATAAATTAAACATTTTAGAGTGCTCCTGTTTTTTTGGTTTTCGAAACAGGCTTTGGGGGTATTGTGAATGGCATAATAATAATTTACACCCCTTTGTGTTGATCAGGGAACTCATGGATTTTACAGCCTTCATAATCTCCCTGGTTCCGTCAAAGGCCACAAGAATGTTTTTATGGGAAGGTTTTTTTCCAACAACAATTAGGGGTATGGTTCTAATTTTTTCCAAAAGTTTAATTGGAAGACTATCCACCAGAAAGTCCTTTATCCTGCTGTGTCCCTTTCGTCCTACAACAAGAGCATCATATCCCTGGTGGGATTCCTCAACAATATCCTGGACAATCCCCTGATTTTTTATATGAACCATGGTCTGAATTGAATCTAATGGAAACCCTGAGTCCAGCAATAATTTTTCAGCCTTTTCCATTGCAAGGTTTACAGATTTTTTTCTTGTGGCAATGCTGGCTCTGATCTCAGGTGTTTGGAAACGGAAGTCAAGTTCCCTTTCCATACGCCAGAAGGATCTGGGTATTTTAGTTTCAACATAAAAAATAACAACCCGGGTCCTGTCACTGGGAAAAACCTCTCCTATATATTGCACTGCATCCAGAGCGAGATCTGAACCATCATAGGCAAGCAAAATTTTAATTTTTCTTGGCTCTGTCATGAACAAATAATATCCTGTTTTAATTTAGATCATAGGGGAACTTTATTAACCGGTTTTTTAAAGAAATACCAGCATTTAATATATCAACCGGAATCCAGTTATTCCCAAATGGTCATTTTAAATTGATTGTGATAATAAGAGGTATCAATTTTTTAACTAATTTTCAACGGCATTGTTTTTCATTGGACCAGTGAACAAAGGAGATAAAATGGGGAAAGTGTTAATAGTATATGCGTCAAGGGCAGACGAGACAAAAGGAATTGCAGAAGTGATTGGTGAGGGTGTTCGCAGCTCAGGGCATGAGGCCATTGTTAAAAAAACAAGTGAAATTAAAGGAGAAGAGGATCTAAAAGGGTATGACGGATATGCCTTTGGGTCCGCCACCTACCACGGTGAAATGATCACCTCCATGAAACAGATTCTGTTTATTGCAGAACGAGCAGAGCTTAAAGATAAATCTGGCGGTGCATTTGGTGCCTATGGCTGGAGCGGCGAGGCTTCGGTAAGAATATTTGAGACCATGGAGCATATCTATAAAATGCAAATGGTTTCAGGTCCGCTGATGCTCAAGGCAAGCTGGGTTGAAGGGGGCATAGAGGCCGCCCAGGAATATGGAAAAAGTATTGCATCAATGATTTAAGAAACAATGAGCTTTTTCTTTAGACCGGAAAGGCGTAGAGCGGTTTTATTGTTTTGAAATGCAATTTCAAGGGCCCGGGAAGCCCCCACAATGATTACCAGATGTTTGCCCCTGGTCATGGCCGTGTACAATAAGTTGCGCTGGAGCAGGGGGAAATGGGCTGTGGTCAGGGCGATGATAACAGCGGCATATTCAGACCCCTGGGATTTATGGACCGATATGGTATAGGCCAGGGTCAGCTCGTCCAGTTCCAGAAGATCATAGGAAACAATGCGGCCTTCATAGTCTACCAGTACACGGCCCTCGGGCTTGCTGACCTCGTGGACCAAACCTATATCCCCGTTAAACACATCTTTTTCATAATTATTTTTCAGGTGCATGACCTTGTCCCCGGGTTTAAAAACAAATCCCCGGTTCTCAATGCCGTCCTTGGCATTGTTGAGAACGGCCTGGAGCTGCTGGTTCAAATTGATGGTGCCGGCCTCGCCCTTGTGCATTGGGGTAAGCACCTGGATTTCGTCAATGTGGGGAAAGGCTGCGGGAATCCGTTTTGAGCACAACTCCAATATGGTTTCCACCACCTTTTGGGGACTTTGGTTTTCAATAAAATAAAATTCAGATAGTTTGTCCGGTGTTGCCATCTTAAAATCAGGCATTTCCCCGTTGCGAATACTGTGGGCATGCATGACAATTGGGCTTTCCTTGGCCTGGCGGAAAATTTTGGTCAAAGAAAAGACCCGCACCCGGTCCGAGGCAATGAGGTCTGACAAAACATTGCCCGGTCCCACCGAAGGCAATTGAAAGGTATCTCCCACAAGGATTAGGCAGGCCATGGCAGGCATGGCTTCCACCAGGTGATACATGAGAAGGGTATCCACCATGGAGGCTTCATCCACCACAAAAATATCCAGATCCAGGGGGTTGGTAAAGTTTCTGTCAAAGCTTTTGCTTTCATGGTCAAACCCCAGAAGTTTGTGCAGGGTGGATGCTTTTCTGCCGGTAACCTGGGAGAGGCGTCTTGCAGCCCTGCCGGTGGGGGCGGAGAGCAGCACGGTCTGGTGCAGTTTCTGATACACCGCACATACGGCCCTAATGAGGGTG
>DAOWDR010000548.1 GCA_030638935.1 Desulfobacteraceae bacterium
GCATGGAAATAAAGCGCACACTATGTGAAAAAATTGAAATCCCAAAGACAAAAGGATTGGACCCAATAACGGTAATACTTGAAGATTTTGAACCGGCCAGAGGCCAAATAACTATTCGATGTTGGGATGATGTTTGGACAGGGTATTGGGGTGGTATGGGTGATAGAAAAATATCAGAGTTCTTCTGCTCTTGCGACCACCATTATCTTGCAAAAAAGATAAGCCGCCTTAAAGCCGATATCCCTGATTATAAAGCCTTTCGGTGTCAATTGAGAAAAACAATAGGTAAGCGTTTAGCTGATAGGGATTTGAGCAAAGCGAACGGGAAAAAACTCCTTCAGGAACTCATGGAATGCGAAGGAATAGAAGAACAGTCTGATTATAATTATGGACTGTTTTCACGCATTTATAACCACGGTGATTGGATGTTCGATATTCCTCAAAAAATCAACCACGAATATGAATACCTTTGCAGGATAATAGATGCCGTGAAAGATGTTCTCAAGCAGGGAGCTTAATAATATAGGGAATTGAAATGGACCTAATAAATTTTAGACGAATCGGAAAAATGTATCATAGGTTTTGCCAGTATATTGCGGCGATCCGATCCGGTGAGAAAGCGATTATGTTTGGCGAAGGATACGTGGTCTTGACTATGGAATATTACGAAGAACTTAAACGCCGGAAAAGCAGAATATCTATATTTGGATGCAACGATATCTTGCCACTGGTCCGTTCTGGAGTGATTGTCTGTTCTTCACTTCCATCAGAGATTGACACCCCTGTAAAGCCATTTTTAAATTTTGAAATACCAGAGCATTGTAGCCCAAAAATATTCAGAGAATCCAACGCTAAGCGATGTAATTATTCAACAAAAGTTAAGCGGAAATAATTCCGGTTAATAATATACCAAAAGCCTTTATTGACAGGCTTTTGGAGAGAGTAAACAGGATTATGTATTTAATTGAATTTAAAAAAGGATAAATAAAATGGATATTGGAAAACACCCGTTATTAAAAAAAATAAATATCGTGATGCATGAAATTGAAAAAAGTGGTGCGTCTGAACAGTTGACAGAAGCTTCAACGGCGGCATCTAATTTTGCCGTAGAATTAGAAAAATATATAGACGAAAATAAAGAAAAATTAAATTTTATTCATAAGCTTTTTGATGAATGCCCGGACCTTGAAAAAGACGGCCTCAAGGAATTTGATGGGTATTTCACTACCTATGATAATTTTCTTGACCGGATAGCTTCCGCCTGGGGTGGGAGAGACAAGATTTCCTACGGGAACGATCCTTTTGAGTTGATTGTTGATCTTATTAATGAGCGTGATGAGGCTATAGAAGATATCGCAGACCTCAAAACATTGGCACTTTCAAGGCCGTTTAGTGATGTTGCGGCGGAACGGAAAAGACAGGACCATAAATGGGGTGGACCATCTCATGATGACCTCCATTCCGTTGCCCAATTTGTCCAATGGATAAGAGATTATTCCGCATGGGCCAGAATGATGGACAGCATGAGAAGTCCACAAAAAACAAGGAAAAGACTGATACAAGTGGCGGCTTTAGCGGTGGCGGCTGTTGAATCAATAGACAGGACCATGAAGAGTTAAAATAGGTAAAATAAAAAATCAGCTTAATAATATATTAAATAGACACTTAAAAAGGAGGAAATATGATCATAGCAACCCCCGGGAAACCGGATAAAACTGAATTTTTCAATGTTGAAGAGGTCGAAGCCGGGCTTCTTAAAAAATATCCATTTGGTTATGTTCCAAGGCCAGAAATTGGAAACGCTACTGGTGGTCTTCTTCATCCTAGGACAATGGCAAACCGTGACAGTGATCCCAAAAAAAAATCCATTGAAGGGACAATAAAAATTGGCGGGAAAGTCTGTTACCCGGTCAGCAAAATAATTGAGTTCCTTCAATCAGAAACTCATATTTTTGAGGAGGTTGGTTGATTTATTTTGGAAATTTCAAGAAACGACAGAGAAAACAATACGGGGGTATCTTTGGGGGTACTTTTTATCTTACTCAAAGACAACCCCCTGTTTTTATGTCGTTTTCATTCTCTTTTTGGTGGACCTCAGCTCCACCATTAGAAGAAGAAGTCACTGTAATTGCAGTGGCTTTTTTTTTTGTTTTAAGCCAGAAAAATTATTTTGATCATCGGTTACACACTTTGTGCAGATGGAGGATCAAAATGATTACGGGCAAGATTGTCATGTGCAATACAAGAGAACAGATTCAAAGCCAGTGTGCATTACCCATGTGCATTCGACTGTTGTTGTGTTTTTTCCGTTGGCAATCACACCCTGGCCCCACTGCCGAAATTCCCAGAGTCCACTATGTCACCTATGGGTGTTCTGCAAGTAGGACCATAAGGTGTTGAGTTCTCCTCAGTAATAGGTATTTTCATCAATTTTTCTCCATTCGCATGAAGCAATAACTTTATTGGACTATATTAAGATTTTTTGGGACTTCTGGAACTGCCCCGGTATTTCCTGGCTTTCCTGGGTCACCCTTTGATCCTTGAACACCTTGTGCTCCTTGCACACCAGCTATGCCTTGAATACCCTGTTCTCCCTTTATCCCTTGTTCCCCTCTTAATCCTTGGGGACCCTGAAGACCTGGTTCACCCTGCAAGCCTTGGAGACCTGGCGTCCCCCGTGATCCTCGATCACCCGTACTACCTTTAGGACCAGACACAAGAATGATGTTTCTACCTTCCAAAAGCAAGGCGTCATGAAGTGAAGTGAGTTCTTCTAATATAATTTTATTGTCCACATTGCCAGCAGCAACTTGTTCTAACAATACCCCAATACCAGATTCTGAATTTTTAATTAGTGCTAAAAGTTTTGCGCTCTTCTCGGCATTCTTCTTGTTGTTAATCACATTTAAAAAAGCTCCGGCAATCATCAAGAGTATCAAGAAGCTGACAAATAATTTGTGTTCCCATTTATATATACTTCCAAGAAATAATAGGATCGCTGAAACACAGGATGCAAAAATCGGTAAATAATCTGAATTTAACTCAAACAAAGTATACCTCCCTTATAAAGAATCATTATCATCTGGTGTTGCCCAAAGGATATAGCCATTGGTTCTTGTTTGGATTGTACTTCGATATTTTTGAGTTTTGTCAGAAAGAAGGCACAATGATTACTAATGAATACAATTAACTCCAGGTCTTAGACCTTATTCATAAACATATCAAAGAAGCACATAAATGCCATGGAATCCTTTTTTAAGAGGACAGTTGGTATCCTGGCACCAACTGCCCCCTGGCAGTCAATTATCCTTTTTTAAACCGGACAACAAAAACATGGCTGTTTCCCCTGCGAAACAGAAGTTGAGCAAGATCATCGTTTTTGAGTTTTCCTAGATACTTCTGATATTCGCTGGCAGTTTCTATTTTTTTATGGTTAAGTTCTATCAGCAGATCTCCTATGCGAACACCGGATTGGACTGCATTGCTGTCGGGCTTTATCTGGGTTACGATGAGACCCTTAATTCCAACAGGATATCCGAGCTTCTGGCCGATGGCATTATCCACCTGCTTGAACATAAACCCAAAGGTATCATATCCATCTTTGGTTGCTAATATTTCAGGATTCTGGTCCGGTCTCTTCCCCAATTTTACCTCAACAACTTTTTCTTTTCCCTTTCGGATTAATTTAACCTTTATGGTTTCATCCACTTTCAGGTTGGCAATGGTAACCGTCAAATCCCTTGAGGTAGCAATTTTTTTCCCATTAATCATGGTAATGACATCACCGGTTTTTATTCCTGCTTTATGGGCTGGATTCTCTTCATAGACCTTGGCGACGTAAACCCCGGTAATTTCTTTAATGCCATAGTATTCTACCAGTTCCTTGGTTACATTCTGGATGGCTACTCCCATCCATCCCCTGGAAACCTGTTTGGACTCGGTTAACTGGTCAATGATACCCGTGGCAAGATCTGACGGTATCGCAAATCCAATCCCCTGTCCGGATTTGATAATGGCGGTGTTGATTCCAATGACCTCTCCTTTTAAGTTGAGCAATGGTCCGCCGCTGTTTCCCGGATTAATAGAGGCATCTGTCTGGATGAAGTCATCATAGGGTCCAGACCCGATAATCCGTCCCTTTGCACTGATGATACCTGCAGTCACGGTTTGTTCAAGGCCAAAGGGACTGCCGATTGCAACCACCCATGAACCCACTTTGGCATTTGAGGAACTACCGAACTTTAAGGGCGCAAGTTTTTTGGCATCAATTTTTATCAGGGCAAGATCGGTCATGGGGTCCGTACCAATGATATCAGCATCATATTCCTTATCATCATGGAGAATAACCTTAATCTGGTCTGCATCCTGGATCACATGGTTGTTGGTGACAATATACCCGTCTTTAGTGATAATAAATCCCGACCCAAGACTTTTTTCCTTTCTGGACTGGGGTTGCTGGTTGGGAAAAGGAGAAAAAAATCTTTCCATCCCATCCTTGTTTCCACCAAAAGGTGATCCAAAAAAGTGCTGGAACACTCGACCTCCGCCCTTGATGGTTTTTACGGTCTGGATATTGACTACCCCTGTTTTGGCATGCTCTGCAAGTTGAGAAAAACTGATGGGTACCATTTGTGTCGGTTGGTTTTCAGCGGCAGTGGCCGGCAGGACAAATAAACTTGTGATGGTGATTGCCAGTAAAATTTGTTTTATATATCCCATTGTGGTTCTCCCTATGGTTTATGAGTTATGATAATTTACTACTGGCACCATAATAATACAGAAACATGATTTTTAAATGATCTGAGTATTACGATATGGTAATCTCATTGAAAAAACAGTTCCCTTGCCCAATTGACTTGCGACAACAAGATTTCCCTTGTGTTCCCTGGCTATAGTACGGGCAAAGCTTAACCCAAGGCCTGTTCCTGGACTGGTTCTGGAGGACTCTGCCCGGTAAAACCGTTCAAATATTTTTTCAAAATATACAGAATCTATACCCGGGCCTGTATCTGCCACCCTGATATCTATAAATCCGTCTAAATCTTTTCGAAGATCAACATGGACCCTACCCTTGTCATTGGTATATTTCAAAGCATTATCCAGAAGATTGGAGAATGCCCGTTGCAGCATTTTTGAATCGGCATTAATTTGAACATGATCTGCCACCTCATAGGTAAAATCAATGCATTTATCTTCTGCCACCGGAACAAACAGTTCGCAGGCCTCCTGAACCATGGCTGACAGATTCATGGGTTTATAGAGGAACTCGCCCTCCCCTGCTTCGGCCTTGGAGATCACCAGCATGGTGTTGATCATGTCCAAAAGACGGTCGGATTCTTCAATGGTATTGGCTGCCATTCCTCTGTAATTGTCTATATCATCCATGTTCACCAGGGCGATTTCTGCAAATCCTCTTATCCTTGTGATGGGACTTTTCAGGTCATGGGCAATATTATCACTCATCTCCCGGATACTTTTCACCAACTCTTCAATCCGGTCCAGCATACGGTTAAAGGTTACGGCCAGAAGGTCAAGTTCATCTTGATTGCCGGTTTCAGGTACCCGTTTTTCAAGGTTGGTCCCGGAAATACTATTGGCTGTTCCGGTAATGGCCTTTACACCGGACAAGGCCTTTTTTGACAAGAAAAGCCCGGAAGCAGCTGAAAAAATGATAATAAACCCCATGGCCACCATAAAAACCGTCTTAAATGCAGACATAAATTGTGACTGGAAGTCCATGGCAACCCCTGTCTGCAAAATGACATTTACGGCCACAAAACTGTATAAGACCCTGACTTTTTGGTCATTGGGTTTTATTAACCAGGTCTTGAATACATGTCCCTTTGTTTGCGACAGGGTATTAAGGGCACCATGGTCTACGCTGATATCTTTCCAATAGGACATGTGTGAGGATGCAAATACCTCCCCGCTTGGATAGAGAAGCCGGAAAAAAATCTTTTTTTCTCCGGCTGCCTGGGCTTCGATAATCGCCAGCTTACTGGCTCCCATAATCCCGTTCCGTTGGATAACAGTGGAAAAATATCTTGCTTTTTCAAGCAGGTCCCGGTCTATCTGTTCCTGGAGGGTCTGGGTGGCAAGAAAATAAAATAATGCAAAGGCCACACAGGAGGAGACTGAAAAAATGCCCGCATACCAGAGTGTCAAACGAAAGGCAATGGTCTTAAACAGGTCAGGCATCATGTGTTTTAAGAACATAGCCGGCACCCCGTACCGTATGAATCAATTTGGTCTCATAATCTTTGTCGATCTTGTCCCTCAGCCTGCAAATCCTGGCTTCCACCACATTGGTCATGGGATCAAAATTGTAGTTCCAGACATGCTCCATTATCATTGTTTTTGATACCACCCTTTCTTTATTCCGCAATAAATATTCCAGCAATGAAAATTCAAGGGGTTGTAGGTCTATTGTTTCTTCCCCCCGTTTCACCTGGCGTTTGACAAGATCCATGGACAACTCACCATGGGACAGGGAGATGGGATCGGTTAGATTGCCTGCCCTGCGGATCAATGCCTGGACCCGGGCCAAAAGTTCTGAAAAGGAAAATGGTTTGGTCAGATAATCATCGGCACCTGCTTCAAGGCCTTTTATCCGGTCATCCACACGCCCCCGGGCACTCAGCACAATGATGGGTGCATTGTTTTTGTGGGCCCGCAATTTACGAATCAGGGAAAATCCATCCAGTTCCGGCAACATGATATCAATGATCAGAGTATCATAGGGCGAATCAAAGGCCATGTCAAAGCCCTGGGTACCGGTTACGGCAATATCCACTGCAAACCCGGAAGCTTTAAGGCCTGTTTTGATGAATCGGGCAATTTTTTCGTCATCTTCAACAAGCAAAAGTTTCATAATATTCCATTTCATAATGTTTCATTGAATATCCTTAAAAACAATGTAAAGGTATCATTCCAAAGTTCATACTACTATATTTGTATAGGAAACACCTTTAATTAATCAATATAGAATTGATTTAATTTGATTTTTTTTACCGAACCCTATAAACTTGCCGGGATTTTGTTAGCCAATATTAATCACGGAGCCAAAAATAATTTTATGAAATATACCTGGTGGATCTTTCAGATACTTATGCTGCTGGCCTCAATTTTTTTCCTGGTCTTTGGCGTTGACCTTATGAGGGCAGCCTACACCCTTAAAAATCCCTTCCACTTTATCATGACCTTTTTTTCAGCCAGTTTTATCATACTCATCAGCCTGGCCCTTGCCATTAGTTTTTTAATAAAAATGATACGGGTGCTCAAACAAATCCGGAATACTCCCTAACCCTATAAAAAAGATAAATATTTGTTATGTCAGTTTTGTTCAGTTTAAATCAAGTGTCAAAAGCCTATGGCGATGATACCCTTTTCTCAGATCTCACCCTTGATTTTAAATCAAGGGAACAATTAGGTCTTATCGGCATGAACGGCAGTGGTAAATCCACCCTTCTTAAACTCATCAAAGGGATGACCGCCCCGGATCAAGGAGAATTAATCGGAAAGACAGACAGGTTTGTTTATCTGTCCCAACAAGACAAATTTGATCCGGACAAATCAATTGAAACCATTTTATACGATGCTTTAAAAAATGAACCCATTGACGACAAGGAACGCCACAAAAGGGTTAACCAGGCCCTGGGCAAGGGTAAATTTGTAGATACAACTCTCCTGGCCAAACATCTGTCCGGCGGTTGGACAAAAAGACTGGCCATCACCAGGGCTCTGTGCATGAAGCCTGACCTGCTCCTGCTGGACGAACCCACAAATCACCTGGATATAACCGGGATTCTCTGGCTGGAAAAAATGCTTCAAACGGCTTTATTTTCCTTTATAGTTGTCAGCCATGACCGGACCTTCCTTGAAAATGTATGTGCCAATATCATGGAGATCGGAAAATATTATGCCCAGGGCTATTTTAAAATCCAGGGCCAATATATTAAATTTGAAAAAGAAAGGGAAAAGTTTTTAATTGCCCAGCAAAAAAAGCAAGCCTCCCTTGCCAGTAAAATGCGGAGGGAAGACCAATGGCTGCAACAGGGTGCCAAAGCCAGAAGCACCAAGGCAAAATATAGAATTGATCAGGCTGAAAAACTTCGCCTGGAACTCGCCTCACTAAAAAACAGAAATAAACATACAGAAAAACTGGGAATAGATTTTTCAGCCACAGGCAGGCAAACCCGAAAATTGCTCCAGGCCCACAACCTTAAAAAAAGTTTTATAGACCAAGCCAAGCCCCTATTTTCAAACCTTACATTTGAACTGGGTCCAGGATTCTGTCTTGGGGTGGTTGGGGAAAACGGCAGCGGTAAATCAACCTTGATATCCATCCTCAAAAAAAATATTGAGCCGGATGAGGGAACGATTAAGTGGGCCGAAAACTTAAGAATTTCCATATTTGATCAAAACCGCACCCAATTGAATCCTGAAATCCCATTACGTGAGGCTTTAAATCCTGCCGGCGGAGATTCTGTAAACTATAAAGGCAGGACCGTCCATGTGGTTACCTGGGCAAAGCGGTTCTTGTTTATGCCCGATCAATTGGACATGCCGATCAAACGCCTGTCCGGTGGTGAAAAAGCCAGGATTATCCTTGCCAATCTCATGCTCGAGCCCTGTGATATACTCTTACTGGATGAACCAACCAATGATCTGGATATCCTTTCCCTGGAAGTGCTGGAACAGAGTATCCAGGAGTTTGCCGGAGCTGTCATCATTGTTTCCCATGACCGGTATCTCATGGACAGGGTCTGCCATAAAATCCTTTATCTGGACCCGAACCTAGGTGCCAGGTTTTACAAGGATTTTAACCAGATTCTGACCAGCCGTGAGGCTGCCCAGGAACCGGTTAAAACAAGTTCACAAAAAAAGACTGGTAGAAAAAGAGTTGAAAAACAAAAACTCAGCTTTTCATATAAAGATAAATATGAGCTTGAGCATATTGAGGAAATAATTCTTGAAGGGGAAGCCCTGGTCCGGGAATTAACCGAAAAAGTTCAGGAACCCCAGGTAATAAAAGACCCGGTTTTGATGACCCAGGTCTGCTCCCAACTTGAAAAAGCAGAGTCAAAGGTTCAGGAGCTGTATTCAAGATGGGAAGTTTTAGAGGACAAAAAAACAGCTTCAGAAAAATAAAATCTAGTCATAGCTATAAACCTTGTAAACCGTTGAGGCACCTAAAAGGGCATCAACCCGGCCTTCCAGCTCAGCCCGTTCATTGTTGCTCAGCCACCAGTTCCAGGCTTCAAGGGTTTTCCATGTGCTGATCACAAGATACTCATTGGGATCATCCACATTTCTGAGGGTCTCCCCTGATATATAGCCTGGTTGACGGTCAGCCATGGCCCGGAGTTCGATGAGCATTTCAGACAGGGTGGGCAGCAGGGTTACGTCCATGCCACTGGTCAGCTTGGGAACTTTTCTTGTCATCAGTACACGGATGGTCATCTATTTCTCCTAATATGATTCAAGCTATTTACTATTACAAGGCCAGACTCTTTAATGTCAACAACACCCCTGCCACAACTGCAGAGCCTATAACACCGGCCACATTGGGACCCATGGCATGCATGAGCAGAAAGTTCTGGGGATCTTCTTCCATACCAACTTTCTGGCTAACCCTGGCAGCCATGGGAACGGCAGATACTCCTGCAGATCCGATCAGGGGGTTAATTTTTGTTTTAAAAAACAGGTTCATCAGTTTTGCCATGAGAATACCCGAGGCTGTTCCAATGGAGAAGGCAATGGAACCTAGAAAAGGAATGCCCAGTGTTGAAAGATTTAAAAACTGATGGGCAGAAAGCTGGGCTCCGACACCCAAACCAAGAAGTATAGTTACAATATTGATCAGGGCATTTTGAGCAGTTTTGGAAAGCCGGTCCACAACCTTGCATTCTCGCATGAGGTTTCCGAACATGAAAAATCCGATAAGGGGTGCTGCAGATGGTAAGAATAAAACACAGAGGCCCAGGACAGACAGGGGAAATATCATTTTTTCAATTTTTCCCACATGTCTCATTTGCTTCATATGGATCCTGCGTTCATCCACTGTGGTCAATGCCCTCATGATGGGGGGCTGGATCAGAGGCACCAAGGCCATATAGGAGTAAGCAGCCACGGCAATGGGGCCCAAAAGGTGCGGTGCCAGCTGGCTTGACAAAAATATTGCCGTGGGACCGTCGGCTCCTCCAATTATGCCGATTGAGGCTGCCTCAAATAGATCAAAATGGATGCCGGGGACAATTTCAGACAAGATCAGTGCCCCGATAAAGGATGTAAAAATTCCA
>DAOWDR010000022.1 GCA_030638935.1 Desulfobacteraceae bacterium
ATAACCTTTAAAATTTCTTCCGCTTCCTTGATGTTGCCTTCAAGCAGGTTTACCCCTGATAAGAGGATCATTGTTTTTAAATTCGGGGGGGCGAGTTTGAAAACTTCTTCAATCTGTTGCTTTGCTTTTTTAAGATTTTTTTCAAGGATATAAATTTCGGTCAGCTTGAGCCTGGCATCAACAAGATGCGGATCTATGGTTATGGCGGCAAGAAGGTTCACCTTTATCTGATCCTTTTCAAAGGCTTCCGGATTGTCAAGCATCCCGGCTGCCGCACGGAAAATCTTTTGCTCCGGTCTGTCTGTTGCACCCCGCTCTTTTATGCAGAGCGCACGATAATAATACGCTTTTGCATTTATTTGATCCATTTTTATAACCTGATCAAATTTGTCCAGGGCTTGCTCGAAATTCTTTTTAACCATTAAAACCCGGCCTTTTTGAAAAAGCGCATTCACATAATTATCATCTATTTTTAAGGCCTTATCGACCGATTTTTCAGCCTTATCAATCATTTTAAACTGAAGATAAATCTGGGATAACCCCGTGTAGACCAATAGGCTTTCCTTTTTTTTCCCCAGGGCAATTTTCATGGTGATGATTGCCTTGTCCGGCATATTTTTCTTGGTATAAAACTCGGCAAGGTTCATCAGCGGGGCAACCTCCTCAGGACCTTGGATCACAGCTTCCTGATAGTTTTCTTCAGCCAGTTTATATTGTTTCCGGCCTTCATAGAACCTGGCAAGATCGGTATACTTTTCAACTTTAATACCCTCGGTCTCAAGTAGGTCTTTCAGCAACCTCTCAATCTTGTCCCATTTTTTCTGGGATGCATATAATTTTGCAAGCCCCATATAGGCTTCCCGGGATGATGAATCCAGGCTGATCGCTATCATATACGCATTTTGAGCCTTGTTCAGGGATTTGGTTTTTATATAAAGCTGGGCCAGGGAAACATAGGTTTTAATATTTTTCTTATCATTTTTCTTATCATTTTTCTTACCAACGGAAACGGCTTTATTAAGTGTCTCAATGGCTGATTCAAGATCTCTTTCTTTGATTTGAATTCCGGAAAGAAGATGATAGGCTTCAATTGATACAGGGGAGATTTCAAGAACTTTTGAAACATATCCTCTAGCGTCCAATAATTGACCTGTTTGTAAATTTATTTGTGCCAGCCTAAGATATGAGGGTATGCTTTGTGGATTCACTTTTGCTGCAAGGTTATAATATTTTATGGCTTGGTTCAGCTGTCGTAAAAGAATATAGGTTTCAGCAAGTTCAAAATAAGCCACATCTTTTTTCGGATCAAGTTTAATGGCATTTCGATATTCAATTACTGCTATTTCCGGCTTATTTTGAGAAATAAAAGTTCTTGCATTCTCAATATATGCTAAAGCCTCTTGTTCATCATTTTTTTTTGAGCAAGCTGTAGAAATAAATAGGAAAATAAAAGCGCAAGCAATTAATTTAGAGTTGAACTTATTCATAAAACCTGTCTTCCTTTATAAGGCCTCATTGGATACTACCTTTTAAATAATTCTGCATGAGAACCAGTTCTACGTAGTTTAACAATGTCTTCATGCATTTCATATATTAATAACCAATCTGATTCAATATGACATTCCCGTGTCTTTTTATAGTTGCATACTAATTTGTGATCTCGATATTTTATTTCCAGTTCCTTGCCTTCACAAATGATATCAAGTATATTTTTCAGTTTGGTGAAATCTTTCCCTTGTTTTTTTATCTTTTTGATATCCTTTTTGAACTGTTTAGTGACTTGTAATTTTTTCATCAAATTTCTAGTTCTTCATACAATTCAGAAGGGTCACTATATTCCTCAAGGTCCTTTTCTTCCATAGCATTAATTGAAATATCATTGAGTTTTTTCTTCGGAATCTTAATGGGAAAGGGGAGGCCATTTTGAAAGGTTATCTGTTTGTAGAAAACATTAATAGCTTGAGAAGGGGTCAACCCCAAAAAAGTTAATATGTTTTCAGCATCATTTTTAAGCTCAGCATCCATTCTTACCGATATTGTAGTAGTCTTTGCCATAAAATACCTCACTGCTTATTATTAGCAATTTGTCATACTATGAGAATACATTGAATTGACAAAAAAATAAAGAAGCAAATTTATTCATAAAACCTGTCTTCCTTTATAGTGTTTTGTGGATGCAAGATGCGGCTCATTCGATTCACTGACAGAAATCAACAATTGACAAAAAAAGCAGATCGTTTTATTTTTTCTCCATGAAAACACCAAAGACCATATACTTAAAAGACCATCGGCCCGCAGAATTAATTGTGGATAAAATCGATCTCACCTTTGAAATTGATACAGGCCAAACCCGTGTCACCTCGGTTATGCAGATTTATAAAAACAAAGAGGTGGCTGACAAACTCACTCCCCTTGTTTTTGATAAGGGAGCGTTTGAGATTATTTCCGTGGTTGCGGATGGAATGGTTTTATTACCCGGGGAATACCAGTCAGGAGATGATTTTTTTAAACTGATCAAAACACCGGACAGGTTCAGGCTGGAAATTGTATCCATCTTAAAGCCAAAGGAAAATACAAGCCTGGAAGGGTTATACATGTCCGGGGACACCCTCTGCACCCAGTGTGAAGCCCAGGGGTTTCGAAAAATCACCCCCTTTCCCGACAGGCCGGATGTAATGGCGGTCTATTCCTGTACCATAATTGCAGATAAAACCCTTTATCCCATTCTGCTCTCCAACGGGAATCTTGTAAAATCCGGAGATCTTCAAAACAATCGGCATTATGTCCGGTGGGAAGATCCCTTTAAGAAACCTTGCTACCTGTTTGCCCTTGTTGCTGGAGATTTGTCCTGCATGGAGGACAAGTTTACCACCTGTTCAGGAAAAAAGGTTGATTTAAAGATCTATTCGGAACAAGAGAATATCGATAAATGTGATCATGCAATGGAATCACTTAAACAGGCCATGAAATGGGATGAGGATCGGTTTGGCCTTGAATATGATCTGGATTTGTACCAGATTGTGGCCATGAATGATTTTAATGCCGGTGCCATGGAAAACAAGGGACTCAATATTTTTAATTCAAAATATGTCCTGGCCAACCCAAAAACTGCCACGGACGAAGATTTTATGAATATCCAGGGAGTTATCGGCCATGAGTATTTCCATAACTGGACAGGAAACCGTGTGACACTTAAAAACTGGTTTCAGCTCAGCCTTAAGGAAGGACTTACCGTATTCAGGGACCAGGAATTTTCATCTGATTTAAACTCACGGGCTGTTAAACGGATAGCCAATGTAAAAAATCTGCGGTCCTTTCAGTTTCCAGAAGATGCAGGCCCCATGGCCCACCCTGTCAGGCCTGAATCCTACATTAAAATGGATAATTTTTATACCATGACCGTGTATGAGAAAGGGGCTGAACTGATCCGGATGATTCACCATCTTTTGGGAGAATCTGATTTCAGAAGTGGCCTGGACCTGTATTTTAATAAATTTGACGGGATGGCAGTGACCATCGAAGATTTTGTTTCAGTTATGGAAAAGGTCTCCGGTACTGATCTGACCCAGTTCAAATTATGGTATTCCCAGTCCGGCACCCCTGAGGTAACCTTGAAGCGATCCTATGATTCTGAGTTGCAGAGACTTACCCTGATTTTTGACCAGGCAACCCCCCCGGACAGAAATCAAAAGAAAAAAGAGGCGCTGCATATTCCTGTTCAATTTGGACTCATGGATGGCAAAGGAAAAGACATCACCCCTGAAGGCAGGTCTTTACTTGAGCTGAAATCAGAAAAAACCACCTTTGTATTTGAAAATATAGGGCCTGACACCTACCCTTCTGTTTTCAGGCAATTTTCCGCCCCTGTCAAACTGATAACGGATTTTACCGATGCAGAGCTTGCCTTTCTCATGGCCCATGAAAATGATGAATTTAACAGGTTTGATGCCGCCCAGACCCTTTTTATCAATGAGATACAAACCCTGGTTTCAAAAATTCAGAATAAAGAATCCCTTGGAATTTCTCCCGGCCTGGTCCAGGCATTTAAAACAGCCTTGATGGATTCAAAAACCGACAGGGCATTTCTTGCCAAAGCCCTGTCTTTGCCCCAGGAAAACGAAATCAAGGATTATTATGAATCCATTGATGTGGTCGCCATCCACAAAGCCAGATCATTTCTAAAAAAGGAACTGGCCCGGCAATTACAGGATCAATTCATGGAGATAATTGAGCTATGCTCCCATGCTGACCACTTGAGCATTTCCCATTCAGCCATGGCAGACCGAAGCCTTAAAAACCTGTGTTTATCCTATATCGGCAGCATTGGGGGAAAACAGACAACTCAATTTATTTATCAGAAATTTAAAACCGCCCAAAACATGACCGATGAATATGCTGCACTCAGGATTTTGAGTCTTGTTGATGAAGATGTTAAACTCAAAGGAATGGACCGGTTTTTTCAAAAATGGCAACAGGACAAACTGGTGCTGGATAAATGGTTTGCCGTACAGGCAGCCTCCAGTCTTTCCGATACCCTGGCACAGGTTCAATCTCTTTTGATCCATCCGGAGTTCACCATGGCCAATCCCAATAAGGTTCGATCCCTGATTTATATGTTTGCCATGCATAATCCAATTAATTTTCACCGGGCAGATGGAAAGGGGTACCGATTTGTAGCAGACCAGATTATTGCGCTGGATTCAATTAATCAGCAGGTTGCGGCCAGATTGTCATCTTGTTTCAATCACTGGAAAAAATACGATGAGTCAAGAAAGGTCTTGATGAAAAACGAGCTTGAACGAATTTTATCACAGACACTTTCTAAAAATGTATATGAAATTGTATCAAGGGCTTTAGAATAGCACTTAATTTATTATTACCACAGCTCCCAATGGCCGGTAAAATAAACATACAGGGCAAGGGTAAGGTTGGTGGTAGCATGGGCGATGATACACGAAAACAGATCTTTTCGAATGATCCATAAAATGGAAATCAAAATACCGTAGGCAAGTGCTGCCGGCCATTCCGGAACCGTGTGTCCGGCAGCAAAAATAATACTTGAGATCAGAACGGCAGGGACACTCCATGCCCCGGGCCTGACAACCGATATATTGGATTCATCAAGAACCTTTAACAAGTAGCTATTGATTTTTTGCTTTTTGATCTTGTTTCTGATGATCTGGTCCCATTGCAAAACAAACCTGAATACATAGCCGCGCATGACTATTTCTTCAAAAACAGGGACAACCAGCGAGGCGGATATGAGTCTCAGGTAAAATCCGGAAGTTGACCAAGCCGTGGTGTTAGGTTCGGTAAAAGGCGCATAGAGGACACACCATAAAACCAGCCCGACGAGTCCAAAGCCCACTCCATAGAAAAAGGAGCCGGAAAGGGATTTTGGACCGGTCAATGGCAGATACCACTTCCAGGCCCAGACAAGCAAACCAGGAACAACAATCAGCCTGAGAATATAATTGACTTCTATCGGCAATATGTTTTGAAAAAGGGAAGCAATGCCCACATATGCTAAATACGGCGCAAAATAGGGGATAATCAAATCCCGATTTGACAGTGTGGAAACGTCCCATTTTTTAAAGGCCATCAGGTATAATAATCCATGTACCAATGGATAAAATTCTGAATCCCCTTGTTAATGGGAGTGGATGGCTTGAATCCTGTGTCTGCTATCAGGTCATTCACATCGGCGTAGGTTGCAGGAACATCACCGGGCTGCATGGGCAGATAATCAATAATAGCTTTTTTCCCAATGGCATCCTCAATGGCATGTACAAAATCCATGAGGGGCACAGGCTGGTTGTTCCCGATATTATACAATTTATAGGGCACACAGCTTGAGGAAGGGTTTGGAGAATTCGAAGACCATTCAGGATCAGCTGCGGGAATATTTTTCATTACCCGGATCACCCCCTCGACAATGTCGTCGATATAGGTGAAGTCCCGTTGCATATTCCCGTTGTTAAACACCTTGATGGGCTTATTATCTATAATGGCTTTGGTGAACAGGAAATAGGCCATATCCGGTCGTCCCCAGGGACCATATACCGTAAAAAACCGCAGGCCGGTTGTGGGCAGTTTATACAGGTAACTATAGGAGTGGGCCATGAGTTCATTGGCTTTTTTTGAAGCGGCATAAAGACTTATGGGGGGATCCACATTGTGATGCACGGAAAACGGCATTGCGGTGTTGAGCCCGTAAACCGAACTGCTGGAAGCGTAAACCAGGTGTTTAACATTTGAATGGCGACATCCTTCCAGAATATTTCCAAATCCCACAAGGTTTGAATCCACATAGGAGGCAGGATTTTCAATACTATGGCGTACCCCGGCCTGGGCTGCCAGATTAACCACACAATCAAATGAGTTGGAGGCAAACAGCTCTTTTATCTTATCCCTGTCTGCCAGGTCATGCTGGTAAAAATCAAACCCTGAGTATTCTTTGATCCCGGCCAGCCGGGCTTTTTTCAGATTGACATCATAATAATCATTTAAATTATCAATTCCGCATACATCATGCCCCTCTTTGAGGAGACGTAAGGTCAAAGCAGAGCCGATGAAACCGGCAACACCGGTTACAAGAACATTCATAATAGATCCTTTGTAAATCAATTAAACTCATGACGAATAATTTTATGATATTTCCCTATCACGAACCAGATATCAAAACAAGGAGAGATATTGAGGCAGGCGATCTAACAATAAACAATTTTCATGGCAGATCCGGATATACCGGAGAACTGCTCCATTTGCTGATTCGTTCCCAACCATATCGATCTTCCCAGCCCCTTCGTCTGTCCTTAATGGTTATCCGATCTTCAGCCCCGGGATATCCGGGACCCATATCAAGAATCCGACGATCAACCGGGGATCTGCGGTCAATTAGGGTTCGTTTTACATAAACACTTTCCATCTGGGCCATTGGTCCTTGCTTGTTTTGTAATTGTTCCTTCATAAGACATTGTCCTTACCTGATACATGTTATTGATTGAAGGTTTCAGAGGAGGATGAATTTGGTAATTACGAATTTCAAATCAAATGAGAACTTAATACCTTGATTATATAAAATATACAGAAATTGTCAAAATATTTTTCTTTATTTATTTATTGGAAAAATCAATTTATCCAGTATGAGGCCCCAAAATTGATCCTGATCTGAACGAAAAAACCAGCCCAAATGGGTTCTGCAATCACGGCAGACACCTATGTTCCAATGATACCCAGCAAACCAGGAGAATTCAGAGGATGGGGGTGGAATAGATGTACAGCCCTGGGCAAAATTAAAACAACCTATCTCAAATACTTGTCCATGGGGATTTGCAAATGTATGGCAAAAAGCGCCATCCATTTGTATTTGACAGGCGGGCTCGGTAATGTGCCCATTGCAATTCCGGCAAATAATGACCGGATTTTCAAGGCAGACGGGATTGGTCTTAACCTTGGATTGGACCTGGGATGCCTGTTTAGCGAAAAAATACATAGGAAAACCCTTTATTGTTCTTGATCAAGAAAATACAGGGTTGCTCCCACCGGGGCAAAGGATAAAAATAAAATATTCAACCAGGGGATGAGAAATAAAAGTCCAAAACCCAGATGGAATAATAAGTTTTGTTTTAAAAAATTAATTCGTTCCCCAAACGGTATCATCCTCCTGGCCGGAATCAAATCTGTATTGTCCCAGGCTAAAAACACAGAGGCTGCCACAGATGACAGAACAAGAATAAAAGGACTAAGTGGCGTAAAAAGGCCTGCGAGCATTATGACAAGGGTAATTAATACCGGTAGAATGGCCCGGGGTATTTCCTGACGAATCAAATAGAAAAAAAACTGAAACCATGAACCCTGATCAAAGGGAACCTCTTGTCCCAAAACAATCCTTTCGGTAATTCTTGACATATAATCCATTATAAACACACCAAAAAACAATTGGGCAATCAAATAGGATAACACCATTGTAATGGAAGCTAAGAAAAGTGACAAAAGCCATGCCGCAACATTCCACACATAGATAAGCCATCCGCCTTGGGGAGCTTTCCATATCATTGCCAGAATTTCATCATGCCAGTAAAAAATCATTCCGGATAAAAAAAGGGTTAAAAAAAAGACCACAAAAAACCGCAATAATCCCAACATTAACAATGAAGGGGTTTTTAGCGCCAGGGAAACCCCATTAATATTATATTTGATACCAGAAAAAAATTCCATTTTTTGTACCACCTTCCATTGAACTTTTGTGTGAAATACTTACTTGTTAATATGGAAATGTTACTATATAAAAGCTTATTTTTCAACTTAGGGAGTGTATCCATGAAAACATATTATGTTGACGGAAAATTTGTTCCATCGGACAAAGCAATGATTCCGGTTGATGATCTTTCCATTTTACGCGGATATGGGGTCTGTGACATCATGCGGACCTATAAAGGCAAACCCTATTTTCTGGATGAACATATCCTGCGACTTGAAAATTCGGCAACAAAAGTAGGGTTGTCCTTGCCCTGGACCCAGACCCAACTCAAAAAAATTGTTCTTGAGACCCTGGTTCACAACCCTGATATAAAAGAA
>DAOWDR010000322.1 GCA_030638935.1 Desulfobacteraceae bacterium
ACTTTATTTGCGGTAAGGGAGGGGATCAACCCTTCCCAGGCCATCTGGCTGATCTTGTGCTCAATACCCGTTTTTTCAAAAACCGCCTTGGTGAGATCCGCTTCAAATCCTTCCCAGACACCGGCCTGGTTGATCTGGGTGAAGGGCATATAGGGCTCAGGTGTCATGCCGAGACGGATGGTTCCGGCATACCCCACAGAGGCGGTAATCGTAAAAAGGGTGACGGCAAAAAGTGCAGCAGCTGTAATTGTACTTGAAAATTTCATTTTAATCTCCTTTATTCTTTCTATAATTATGCAAACCACCGCAGAGACATGCAGGAGAGCCCTGCATCTATTTTTTCAATCTCTGCTGCTTTAACAGGTACAACCGAAAAACCGGCCTGATCCAGCATATCGATTGTGCGCTCGTATTTGGCACTGATCAGAACCGTCTCATTAATCCGTAATGCGTTTGCCGCAGGTTCTTCTCCCTCGGGCAGGATCATGTTACGAAATCCTTCAAAAAGACCTGACTCAGACATATGGCTGGTTACCAGAATTGTTTCTTCGTCCAGGAGGGAACAGGCGGTTTTAAAATGCAGCACACCTTTTGGCGTGTTTACAATCTCGCCTTTGTGTCCAAGTTTTTTGAGCTGGTCGATGAGTCCGTTTGCTCCGGCCAGGTCGGTCCGGGCAGAGAGGCCTATTTTCACCGAGTCAGGAGTTACCAGTATATCCCCGCCGTCGGCATACCCATTGGGCAACTCAAGCACCCTGTCAAAATTATCATGCAAAGCCGGGGCAATCTCTTTTGTCTCTCCCTGGCGCGGGACTGCGCCGGGTCTCAACAAAATAGCCCCTTCACTGAATACCAGGGCTGGATCTTCGACAAAAACAGAATCGGGGAAGGCGTCCAGGGCGGGCAGCACCGTAACCGCCATACCTGCGGCTTCAAGGGCTTCCACATAGGCCTCATGTTCCGATTTCACACCATCAAAATTCGGATTGCCCCGGTCTTCAGCCCTCAGGCCGTTAACCACAGATGGTGATGGTTTTCTTACAATGGCCGAGTTGAAATGATAACAAGTTTTAGAGATTGGCATTTTTTGTACTCTCATATTTTGTAAAAACAGTTTGTATTAACGGTTTCACATGGATTATGCACAAAACATTTGTCCTGGAGGACAAGCCATGTGGTTCAAATGTTCAATTCAACCATTGTCTTTTTCTGGGGATCGAATCAACAATATATTGTATACAATATATTATATATTTGAATTTGACTGTCAATAAAATATTTTTAACCCGTGTGCATTAATCTATTCTGAATTTACCTGGACAGCCCATGCAGTCAAAACAGGGTCTAAAAATCAACTTCCTTGTAAAATGGATGTATAAAACAATTCCGGGCAAAGGCTGCAGGCAGTTATATTGCCGGTTTTAAAGGTGGGAGATCAAAATGTGTCATAAAAGGCGAGTTCGGGGTTCCAGTGATGGCTTCTCAGAAAGTGCTCCAATTGGTCTTTGTCTCTTTTTTCAAACAAGTCAATAATGGTCTTATGCTCTTGGTTGGTGGTCTTGAGTACCTTTTTTAAATCGTCTCCCTCTTTTTCCAATGTATAGGTCTGACGGATAAAAATTTTTTTAAGCAGTATAATCACCTTGATGAGCTCCTGGTTGCCCGATTTTTGTATATAGATATTGTGGAACCGATTCTGGTAGCTGTAATATGCTTTGATGTCACCGGTTTTAATGGCCGTTTCCATCTGGTCATAATATTGTCTAAGAAGATCAATATCCTCCCGGGTGATCCCGTCCACAGAGAGGCTGGCGGCAAATCCCTCCAGAACGCCCAGCAAGCCGTACACCTCTCTGGCCTTATTCTTATCTACCCTTTTGACGATGAATCCTTTCCTGGGAATACTCTGCAGGTATCCTTCGGTGGCCAATTGAATTAATGCCTCCCTGACCGGAGTTCTGCTGATGTTCATGTCATCAACCACCATTTTTTCATTGATTTTGGTTTCAGGCAAGAGGCTGCCGTCGTTGATTTTTTCAGAAATATAGTGATAAACATGGTCCTTCAAGGACTTGAATGAATCCATGGTGTCTCCTTTTGTGGTTAGTAAATCTCACACCCTGACAACGGGTATTTGCAATCCCCCAGGCAGAACTCACAATCAATTGATGGGTTATAAAATCAGATTAAAAGATCAGATCATCAAAAACAACGGGGATTTTTTCCTGGACCTCCTTGAGCAAGGGGCGCATGAGTTCTACCATCTGGGGGTGGGATGCCTTTGCGCACCTAAGGCCAAAAATATGCCGCCACTCCCTGATGTTGGCTTTCATCACGATTTCCGTCTTGAGGCTGTTGGGCAGTATTTCCCGGGCATGCTGGGCTTTCCATCCATTTTCCAACAAGGTTTTATAGTCTGACTCTGCACGTTCCATGGCAGTCATCCAGACTTGTTCCGAAGGAGATGCACCAGGGGGAATAGGTGCTTTTTCCGGCCACCTGCCCAGAAGATGGTCCTTGCACCACACAGGTTTGATAAATTCCATTTCCCCCTCATATTTGACATACCTGGTGGATTCTTGGGCAAAACTGCAATGGCGGTGGCGCACCAGTTCATGGGTCACGCCTCTGTTGGTAACAAATTTGACAATTATATCTGAAAATTCGATCATGGCATGGTGCCCCTGCCGTACCAGCATGCCTACAAACTTTTTGCTTGAGTCCGAGGTGATTTTGTCCTCGGATTTGTAGCAGGTTCTGCCTGCTTTTTCCATAATTTGGAGAGAGTTTTCCGGCAGGCCCAGTATCTCATGGTATTGATTGATAATTTTCATTTATTTCATTTCCCCGACCATGGGAACGGTCAGGCCGCCGTCCATTAAAAAGAGAAGGGATGCTTTGTTACCTTTTTCTTCCAGGGCCTTGTCAATGGCGGTCTGGAGATCGGAAAAAGGAGTGATGAACAATTTTGAAATTACATCGGCTTCCACATCGGTCACTCCCCACATCTGGGCCCAGAGGCCGATTTCCGCCATTTTGGCGGCCTTGTGGTAACCCAGGACATATCCCTGCTCAATTTTATCCAATGCCTGTTTCGGGGTTTCGCAGGAGCCCAGAAGATCAGCAAAGGCTTTGCCGCCAATGCCGCACCGGCATTTTGCCACAAGGATCATAATTCCGTTTTCCTTCAGAGCCAGTTTGGCATTATCAATTCCCTTCTGGGCTTGGTACAGGTCGATATCCTGGGGGAATTTCACCACAGATACCACAATGTCCGCCTTTTCCTTAAGCGGGGCGGCAAAGACTTCATTGGCCTTGTCAATGGCGGCATGGAAGGAGTCATGGATATGACCTGCACAGGTGGCATAGACGTTGTGGTGCTTGTCCAGAACCGTCATGATGGAAAAAATTTCCTGTTTAACGGTCTTTATGGCGTCCATCATGTCTTCATGGACCGGGTTGCCCGTAAGAGCCAGGGCGCATGCTTCAGGCACCAGGGCCAGTTTATGGTTCTGCTCAATGGTCTTAAATCCTGCAATGCCGGGCAAAAATGATTTTCTGCCCCCTGTGTAGCCTGCAAAATAATGGGGTTCAACCGAAGAGATAATAATGAATTTATCAGCCTCTACCCCGGCTTTATTCACATACATTTCAGTGCCGTTGGAGGAGGTGCCCAAAAAGACCTGGTCTTCTTCTTTTTTTGCATCATGGACAATGATATTTTCTTTTATCTGCTCATAATAGGGACCAAAGATTTGGGAGTACTCTTCCTGGGTGGGGCCCCTGTGGGCCCCTGTGGCAATGATGAAGTTATATTGGGTTTGGCTTAAATCGTCAAAAATTACATCCAGTACTTTTTGGGTGGGGGTGGGCCTTGTGGCATCATTGACAATGACCAACACCTTTTTGGCGTCATTTAGAAAATCTGTAAATTTTTTGCTGTTAATGGGGTTGGCAATGGAATCTATTATTGCCTCATCTTCATTTTTAATCTCAACATCATTGGCTTCAAGAAAACTGACCTGAATATCATCGCCAATAACGGCGGACATACTGCCATCTTTTCCATAGGGTACATCTATCTGCATTTATCTCTCCTCTAGCGTATGGGACCCAGGGCGTTCATTTTGTCCACAAAGGTGTCTATTTCCGCCTGGAACAGGGCCTTGTCACCGGCGGGAATTTCCACTATGTGTATTCTCTCAGGATCAATTTTGATGGTTTCAAGGGTTTTTTGAAGATTGGCGACCATTTTTTTTGCCTTTACATTGCCCTCGTGCTGGCATTCCCCTTCGGGACAGCAGGCCACAAGGACCCCCCAGGCATTGTCCAGGAAGGGGGCCATGAGCAATTGTGCCTCAAGCCGCCCCCCACACATATTGACAAGGATTTCATAGGCCTTGTCTTTGGTTTCCGATTCCGGCAGTTGGGATGCCTGGAGTTCAGGATAATAGGACCAGTTACAGGCAAACACAATGGCTTTTGCCGATGAATGTGAATTTAGGAATGTTTCGGCCTTTTGGGTCAGTTCTTCACGGCTTGTGCCAAAATTGTTTTCAATTTTAGCAGCTCCTGCCGGGCAGACTTCCACACAGATACCGCAGGACTGGCATTTTGCCGGATCAGTTTCAATACCGGTTTCCTTATGGGATCTGGCCTCATGGGGGCAGGCCCCGACACAGATAAGGCATCTGGCACAATTCATCTGGGTGATGGAGGTGGTGCCGGGCCCATTAAGACCCAATTCCACCAGATCTTTTTTTGCATCGGTAAATATTTCTGTCAGATCAACTCCAGAGGAACAGGCTGCCTCACACCGTTTGCAATAAAAACAATTAAAAAGTTTTTCCGCAGCCGCTGGGGTGGGTTCTATATCCCCGGATAAAAGTCCGAAGGCCGTGATTATTTTTGCCCTGGGTGCATCGGATTCCCAATTTGTATATTTAAACATGGGGCAATGTTCGAAACAATATCCACATCTGATACAGGCTGCCAGGGTACCTTCCCATTTTTCTAAATGCGTAAAATTTTTCTCTTTGGTTTCCATTCAAACGACCTCATTTATTAGCTGTTCACAGAATATCTCAGGTTGGTTGCCGTTACCCAGTTGTCCGGGGCCTGCATAAGTTTTCCCGGATTCATTATGTTATTGGGGTCCAATGCTTTTTTAATGGTCTGGAGCAACTCCAGTGAGTCGGCTTTTTCAACCTTGAAGGCCGCTGCCTTGGAAAGCCCGATGCCGTGTTCCGCACTGGTGGTGCCGTTGACAGACCGTACATACTCGTAGATTTCGGTAATGGCTTTCCGGGCAGACTGCCACTGGTCCTTGCGCCGGGTATCCATCAATATTTTGGTGTGCATGCAGCCGGACCCGCAATGGCCGTATGCGGTCATGATAATATTATTTTTCTTGGCAACCTCATGGATTTTACCGGCCATTTCAGCCATTTTAGAGTAGGGGACAGCCATGTCATCGGCCAGGGCTGTTGAGGACAGGTTTTCATCATATTTGGACAGGGCGGGAAAAAGTTTTTTCCTGCCCATGAAAATTTTTGCCCTTTCCTTGGGGTCATAGCTTGAATGAAGGTCTTTCCCGTGGTGCTTCTCACAGATTTTTTTCATCTTGTTAATTTCATAGTCAACTGCTTCCTTGACCATGCCGTCCGCCTCAAAAATAAGGGCGGCCGCAACTTCCTTTAAACCCAGATCCATGGTTTTGTTAACCGCTTTGATGGCAATGGAATCAACCAGTTCCAGCATGGAGGGGGTCGCTCCCGACGACATGATTGAGCCAATGGCTTCCCCGGCATCCTTTAAAGAGTCAAAATTGGCAATTCCCATGCACCGAAATTCCGGGATGGGCACAAAGTTCAAGGTGGCTTCCACCACAACCCCCAATGTCCCTTCTGATCCGACCATGAGCTTGTGGAGTTGATATCCGGAAGCTTCCACCCTGGTATGGGCGCCCAGGGTTACCAGCTTTCCGTCGGGCATCAC
>DAOWDR010000725.1 GCA_030638935.1 Desulfobacteraceae bacterium
AATTTTGTAGCGGGTGGACCGATTTTATCGATATTGATGCTGCCAGTCTTTGCATGTCACCGGAAAAGCTGGAAACCTATTGCCGGGAACAGGCTGTTCCCCGGGTGGTGATTCCGGTTGATTTTTCAGGGATTGCTGCAGATCTTCCCCGGTTCAAGGCCCTTTCCCGTAAATTTGGTTTTTCAATCATAGAAGACGCTGCCCACGCCATTGGTTCCACCTATACCTTTGAGGGCAAAACCTATGCCTGCGGATCATGTGCCCATTCTGACATGGCCATTTTTTCCTTTCATCCGGTTAAAACAATTACCACTGGGGAAGGCGGGGCCATCCTGACCAATGACGACGACCTTGCCAATAAGTTGAGAATCCTGAGAAGCCACGGCATGGTAAAGAGCCAGGACCAAAATCAGTACCAGGATACTGCCTCGGATGATCCCTGGTATTATGAGATGGAGACCCTGGGCTACAATTATCGAATAACTGATTTCCAGTGTGCTTTGGGGCTGTCCCAACTGGAACGTCTGCCTCAATTCAAGGCGTGTAGAAACCAGATTGTCACCATGTATAATCAGGCATTTGGTGCCCATAATCAATTAATTCTCCCCCCAAAGGAGCTGACAAATGAGGCCTGCCCCCATCTTTATCCAATTCAGCTGGCAAAGGGGGAAGATGCCCGGCGAGCAATGTACCATGCATTAAAATGCCTTGGTATTTATTGTCAAATCCACTACATTCCCATCTATTGGCAACCCTATTACGCTAATAAATATGGCTATACAAAGGGGAAATGCCCTCGGGCTGAAACCTACTACTCAAGGACACTAAGCCTGCCCCTATACCCAGGGATGACCGAAACCCAGGTCCAAAGGGTCATTGAAGCGGTATTGACAAATCTCTGACCACCACGGGCCTTTCACATAAATTTTAAAAAGGCATTTGTAAATAAAGGCTAAAAAACCATAAAGGCTATAATTCAGATAATGCAAAAATTTTTACTCCCACAAGAATGCATAGGCAAAGAAAAAGCCGTCATCAAAGGCCAGGACGCCAAACATATTTACAAGGTTCTCAGGCTCAAACCAGGAAACCTTATTCGCCTGACAAATGGAGAAGGAATGGACTATGACGGTCAGATTCTAACCACAGGCCCTGATTTGATTCAATTATGCCTCACAGGGGAATACCCGTCCACAACCGAGTCCAGCCTCCTTCTGACAGTGTGTTGCGGCATGCTTAAGGATAAAAAAATGGACCTGGTAATCAAACACCTAACCCAGCTTGGGATTGTGGAATGGATACCTTTTTTTTGTGAGCGCTCCATTCCAACCCCCGATTCAAAACGACTCCTTAAAAGAGCACAACGCTGGGATACCATTGTCAAAGAATCAATTAAACAATGCCAGCGAAGCAGCCTTGTCTCCATCCCTAAGCCTAAAAAATTCCAGGATATCCTTGACCTGTCAGACAGCTTTGACCAAAAAATTGCCTTCTGGGAAAAATCAAGCCGCCCCCTCACCAAATTACCCCCGGCACCTTCAGACAGTCGGGTTATAGTTCTTATAGGTCCTGAAGGCGGATTCACAGAAAAGGAAATAAGCCTTGCCCAGGCAAAAAAATTTAAGGCTTACACCCTGGGTCCCAGAATCCTGAGGGCGGAAACTGCTGCCATTTGTGCCACCACTTTAATCCAGCACCTGCTTGGCGATATATGATAATTTTAGCCGAAAATACATTTTCCCCTTGACTTAATTTTTTAAAAGGCCTATAACGCCTCTGTTGTTTGAGCCCAGGTAGCTCAGTCGGTAGAGCAGGGGACTGAAAATCCCCGTGTCAGCAGTTCAATTCTGTTCCTGGGCACCAGATTTAAAAGGCCTTTCAGTGATTCTCATTGAAAGGCCTTTTTCTTTGGTCAACATTTTTCTTATGTACAAGTTATTGTTTTTGAATCTCATATCCTACTAAGCAGTTGTTGACACAGTCCACAGTGTAAAATGTTAAAGAAACTGATACAAATAAAAATAATTTTTCATTCAAAAATTTAGATAGACTAATGCGTATCTTTGATTTTTAAGATTCGAAAGGCCTCTATGTTGTGGGTGGAATGATTTTAAATAAAGTGTGGACTGACAGGGATAGTCCACAGGATTTTTCCTGCTTAAAAATTGGTTTCAATATCCAGCCTTGGGCATCTTAAATACAGATAATATTCCATCAAATTCAAATTTTCAGCTCTATATATTATATCCTGTACCTGTAATACGGGGAAATGGTCTGTGATAATGTCATTGGCTCATATAATTTAACCTGAATCCAAAAAAAGAAGAGGTAGGTGT
>DAOWDR010000003.1 GCA_030638935.1 Desulfobacteraceae bacterium
GTGCAATAAGTATCTGTTACCGAGAATTACTGTAAATTATGGTTTTTCATTGACTTTTGGTTTTATATATTTAATGGTGGTAATACCACCAGCCAGAAAATATTAACCAAAGGAAAATCAATGATCGAACCGATCCAGTCCGACAGCCTCCGGGATATATTTATCCAGAAATTTGAGAAACTGATATTTTCGGGATATTTTAAAATAGGGGAAAAGCTGCCCCCGGAAAGGGAACTTGCCAGGATGCTGGGGGTGAGCCGGCCCGTGGTCCATGAGGGCCTGGTAAATCTGGTTTCAAAGGGGCTTGTCACCATGACCCCCCGCAGGGGGTCGGTGATAAATGATTATCGCAAAGATGGCTCCCTCTTTGTTTTGACCTCTTTGTTTGAGTATAGTGAGGCCCTGGTTTCGGAAAAACTGCTCACCAGCATGCTGGACATGCGGATGCTGTTTGAAATCGAAAATGCCGGTCTTGCTGCAAAGAACAGGACAGAGGAGCAGATGGAAAAATTTTTAGAGATCCATACCAGGGAAAAACAAGTCGATCCTGAAAATTTAACTCAGATTGCCCTCCTTGATTTCAAGTTCCATCATCTCATCTCAATTGCTTCGGATAACCTGGTTTATCCCCTGCTCCTGAATTCTCTCAAACAATTTTACATCAGCCTGACTAAAAAATTTTTTTCCGATATCTCAGTTATTCCCTGGGTATTTGAACACCATGGCAAAATTGTTCGGGCAATTGGTGAAAAGGAGCCTGAAAAGGCCAGAAAATATATGGAGCAATTACTTTTACATGGTGAAAAACATCTAAGATCTTTTCCAAAAAAATAAAAGGAGTTTACCGTGAATCTCATCCCAGACAGGCAGGAAATAAAAAATTCTTCAAGGACCCAATGGCTTCGGGATTATTATTTTTTGGGAAACAAGCGGAAATGGAATAACGAATACACCTCCTGGTCTACGGGAACACCCTGGGACCTCCAATACCATGAATTTACATATTATATTGTCCCTGAAACCTATTTGATGTTTGACGTCATGCGGGGGGGGTATTCCCAGGCTGCCAGGAATATTCCCTTGGAAAATGATTTTTTTAAGAAAAGTATTGTGGAAAGACGGGCCATTTTTGTGAAAGATGTGATGGTGAATCATCTGCCCCAGGAAATTTTGCCCGGAGACCTTATTGCCGGCGGTAGATTTAATATCCTCACCTCCATGTGTCTGGATGAGAAGGAGCAGGCAGATTATAATGGAAAAATTCTGGGCAAAAACGGGGTAAGGGCAAAGGTCAAATGGTTCCATGATCACGGGTATGGAAATGCCGGGGCCACCTGCGGTCATCTCATACCCGGCCATGAAAGGGCATTGAAACTAGGATGGAAGGGGATTGTCGCTGAGATTGCAGCCAAATATGACTCCCTTGGGGAAGAAGAAAAATCGGGTCCAAAAGGATCACAGCTCAGGGCCATGATGATCTCAAGTCAAATGGGCGGTGAACTGGCAGAAAAATACAGCCAATTGTGTAAAGGATTAATGGCAAAAGAGGAAGACTCTGTCCGGAGACAAGAGTTTGAGCAAATGGGGCAAATTTTAAGCCGGGTGCCCTTTGAACCGGCAGATAATTTCTGGGAAGCGGTCCAGGCCCTGTGGATCAATCACATGCTGGTCATGAGCGATGAAAATTACCCGGGACCCGGGGTTTCTCTAGGGAGGATCGACCAATATCTGTTGCCCTATTGGGAAAAGTCAAAGGCTGCCGGAATGGACAGAAATTTTGCCAAGGAGATTTTGAAATGTTTCTGGATACATTGCAATACCGCCTATGATGCCACCATCAGATGCGGAAACCAGGGGATTACCGCAGGGTTTGGGCAACTGATCACCCTTTCCGGCATGGGAGCCAATGGCAGGGATCTCACCAATGAGTTGACCTATATGATCCTTGAGGTGATTGACGAACTGTCCCCCATCCTGGAACCCAAGCCCAATGTGAGGCTTCATCGGAATACTCCGGAAAAATTGTACGACCTTTGTGTTGACATGATCAGCAGGGCTGACGGGGCGCCTTTTTTGTTGAACTTTGACGAGCGGTCAATGGCAGGGATGGTGAGCCAGGGACAAAAGGGCGGGGTGGCCGCTCTTATAAATGAAACCAATGTCCATGAATATGCCCCTGTTGGATGCCTGGAAAATACCATGCAGGGAAATGACCGGTCCGGAACCGTGGACAATAATCTCAATCTTCTAAAGGCTGTTGAATTAGCCTTAACCCGGGGTTGCGACCTGAATCCCTATGTCGATCCCATGACGGGAAAACCGGAAAAAACAGGGCAGGACGGGCCGGACTCGGGTGATCCAGATAGTTTTCACACCTTTGACCAGTTTTGGGATGCATTTAAGGTGCAGACCGCCTTTATCATCAAAAAATGCGCAGACCTTTACGAAATGTCCGAATCTCTGCGAAACACCTATTTTGCCACGCCCTATCTGTCCTGCCTGGTTAAAGGGTGTATGGATAAGGCTGTGGATGTCACCCAGGGAGGTGCCCAAATCAGCTTTACCACCCTGGAGGCGGTTACCTATGCAACAACTGTGGATTCCCTTTTAGCCATCAAATATCTGGTATTTGACGAAAAAATCTGTTCTTTAAGCCAATTGACCCAGGCCCTGAAGGACAATTGGCTAGGCCATGAAATTTTACGGGCAAAGGCCAAAAACAGGGCACCCAAATATGGCCGTGATGATGACAAGGCAGACAGTCTGGCAAGACAGGTGATGGTTCTTTTTTGCGATGAAACCTGGAAGCATAAAACCATTTCCACAAACAGACAGTTCAGGCCGGGTATGCTCAGCTGGAATTATTGGGCAGGAGACGGCCATGTCATGGCGGCCAGCGCCGACGGCAGACAACAGGGGCAATTTCTTTCCAATGCCATCTGCCCTTCAAACGGGGCAGACACCAAGGGGCCCACAGCCAATTCAAATTCAGTGGGCAAGGTTTTGGGGGGGAAAACCAGGGAGGCAACCGGAAATTTTAAGGAATTTATCAATGACCTTCCCAACGGGGCCAGTCACACCATCACATTTAACCCCTCCATATTAAAGGACCCGGCCCATAAGGATAAGTTCAAGTCCTTTTTAAAGGGGTACAATGAAAATGGGGGGACAGCCCTGCAAATCAATATGCTGGATCCGGATCTGCTTTTGGATGCCCAGAAAAACCCGGGGGACCACCGGCATCTCTTGGTTAGAATCACAGGTTATAATGCCTATTTCACCAGTATTGGAAAGGAACTCCAGGATGAAGTAATCAAACGGATCAGCCATGGTCAGTTTTAATGCCGATCCCAGAGGGGGTATGAAAAATGCGGAATCCCGGGGGATTATTCTTGAAATCCAGAGAATGTCCACGGAAGACGGGCCGGGCTTGCGAACCACTGTTTTCCTGAAGGGATGTCCCTTGAAATGCAAATGGTGCCACAATCCGGAAAGCATTCCCAAGTATCCCCAGCTTGTTTGGAACAA
>DAOWDR010000342.1 GCA_030638935.1 Desulfobacteraceae bacterium
AGCCCTTTCATGGAGATATGGAGTAGATCTAACGCCCCCAATAATTAATATTTCTTCCGGTGAATCAAGGCTTGGCTGGTGGAACTCTAAAACAAAAACAATTTCGATATCAAGCCACCTTATCAAAACAGAGGTTTGGGATGTTGTTTTAGAGGTTCTAAAACATGAAATGGCTCACCAATACGTCTCCACATTCTATAACAACGCAGACATTCATGGAAAATATTTCAAATTGGCCTGTAAAAAATTAGGTGTGCATAAAGCTTTTGTGACAGGTGGAAAGGATTATAACCAACTATTACAGGAATTCAAAGGGGAACTGCCGGCTGATGCCCAAAAAATGTTAAGGAAAGTTGAAAAACTCATGGCCCTTGGGCAATCCAGTAACGAAGCAGAGGCTCAAGCCGCATCCAGGAAAGCCAATTATTTGCTTAACAAATATAATCTTCAGAGAATAAATACCGGCGATGATGATCCGGATATCAAATATCTTACAATCTGCCACAGGAAAAAACGCATTGAAAGTATCCAAAAAGCCCTTTTGTCTGTCTTGAGAGATTATTATTATGTGAATTGTTTGACATCCCGGATATATCACGCCCAGGACGATGCCGTTTACAAAAGCATGGTTATTATCGGAAGGGAAGAGGCTTTAATTGTTGCAGAATATGTTTATCATTTCCTCCTTGATGCCGGCCAGGCATTATGGCAAGATTTTAAAAAGAAACATGGCGCCAAAAGAAGCGAAAAAGTTTCCTTTGACATGGGTTTCACTGCCGGGATCAGGGACAACCATGAATTGATGTTTGACGATTCCGAGATGAAAATAAATGGAGATTTTTCCCTTCCTGTAAAAACGACCAAGGCATTGATGGCACAGAACCATGAAGAAAACAGGAGGGAAGAATCCAGACTTTTTCCGAGATTAAAAACAGGGAAATATGGGAGGCACCAGGCCTCGTCAGGGGCCTTTAAAGAAGGGTTTGAAAATGGGAAAAACACCCACATAAAAAAAGGAGTTACCAGTCGTGGAACTGGAATTGCCGGATTATTAGCGGGGTGAGGAGGTGATTATTTATTTTGAATGATTTCTTGACATTATAGGGATATTTTTTATAAAATTGTCCTATAACATTATTGAAAAATAAAAGTTGGCGCCAAAATATCCATTCAAAATCAGTTTTATATCAGGGAGAACAATTATGATCACTTGCAAGGTCAAAAATATCCTGAAGTCAACCCTGGTCCTGGCCATACTCTTAGGTTATTATGCAGTTTCTGCCTATGCATATGATATTCGTTTAGGCACAAACCAGCCAGGAACCTTTTCTTATTTTACGGGTCGTATACTTGAAAGGATTATCAACAAACAAATTGAAGGTGTTAGCTGTGAGTCAGTACCTGCATCCGGGGATATCCATAATCTTACCAATCTTCAGCAGGGATCCCTTGATATTGCATTGATTGATTCACACATGCTCTATGATGCAATTAATCAAACCGGAAACTTTAGATTCCTTGATATCAACTATAAGAATTTAAGTGTTATTCTCCCTCTTTATGATGTACCAATCACCCTTGTTGTCCGCCATAATTCCGGTATCAAAAATTTGGATGACCTCAAGGGTAAACGTATAAATTCAGGTGCCCCCTTATCCTTTCAGAACTTTTTAGTTGAGACAATTTTAACTGCAAAAACCTGGTCAAAAAAAGATTTTCTTCTTAAGACTGAAATTTCAGATTCACAGTCCCAGGATACAATGGCCTTTTGTCACGGTACCATAGATGCAATGATCAATATTGGCGTACATCCTAATCCCTCATTACAACAGTTGATCAGGCTCTGTGATGCGGACATGGCTAACATGGACGACAATGATATAGATAAACTGGTTGATAGCCAGCCGGCCTTTTCAAAAATCACCATTCAGTCGGGCACCTATACCGGCCAGACAACCGATATAAAAACATTTGGAACCCAAACCATTTTGGTGGCCTCCCAGGATCTTGATGAAGAAACCGTATATAACATCCTCAATGTCATATTTAGCAGTCAAAAAAAGCTTTCCAATGCCCATCCCGCACTATCTTTACAAAAAACAGACACAAAACTTATCATTGACTCCAATATAAAGCTGCATTCAGGCGCTGTTAAATATTTTTCCCATTGACCATAGATCTCCTACAAAAAGATCGATGTCCCTGTACTTGCCCGGGATCAGTCTTTTTTTAAGGTGGATTTAGTAGGGGGCTTGTGGAAATATTATTGGGTAATTTATATACACCTGTATATATTGGTGCGGGTAAAAAATATACAACACAATGGATTCAATATTAATGATTTGTTCCCGGACAAATTAGAATATTCTTTGTTAATTCAACCTCTTAAAAAATAATCTTCTTAATGGCACACCCTTTGCTATGTTATGTTTTAACAAATGATCAAAAGGATCAATTAACAAAGCAAACCATAAATATTGGAGGTTATTATGAAAAAATCAATTATTATCGTCAGTTCATTGCTCATGGTTACACTTGTAGCAGGAAACGTATTTGCCTGGGGTTCTGGTAAAAGGGGCATGGGTTCAGATCTTAATCAAGATTGTCCGAAATATGGGGGGAAAACTGCCTTTAATGATCTGTCCAAAGAACAACGAGACGATCTTACTGCTCTTCGCCAGACATTTATTGATGAAACCTATGGGTTAAGGTCGTCAAAATTTCAAAAACAGCATGAAATGAAAATGCTCATGGAAACATCTGATCCTGACAGAGCAAAGCTTGGTAAATTATCCCAGCAAATCACTGGCCTGCAAAAACAGGTAAGGGATAAACAGATTGACTTTCGACTGGCAGCGAAAAAAATCTCCCCTGAATTAGGCATGGGTATGGGGTTTGGACAAGGCCATGGCAAAGGGTCAAAAAGAGGCGGTCAAAGAGGTTGTCAGGGGCAGGGAAACGGCTGGTCCCAAAATAATTAAAACCTAATCAGTTTTCACAGACAAGCGCCCGGAATGATGGAATCATCTTCCGGGCGTTTGTTTTTTTAAAAAACAATCAACCAGGACTTGGGGTGAAAATACCTGCAAGTCTTGGTTTTTCCATTGGGGAAAGCAAATAATACAAAAGGTTAATATTGCCAGGGTTTTAAAAATCCTGTAAGAAATAAAGATGATTAAACAGATTCTGACCTCCTTGTTCTGTTGTTTGATTTTTATAGGGTGCGAAGATACTAACCTGCCTCTTGTCACAGAAGCAGGGATTGATGCTATTAAGGCCGCCACCTTAAGTGACAATGAAGTTAAGCTTCTTGCGGCTAAGGCTTCAAAAGAATCAGACTTAAAAAATTTAATTGCAGGACCTGGGAATCCCTACGGAATTAGGTTGCAAAGCCTTGTGGGAGACCAATACAATTCAAACGGGTATGTGTTTGATTTTAAGGTTTATCTGTCATCCCAGATCAATGCCTTTGCCATGGCAGACGGAACCATCAGGATCTACAGCGGGCTGATGGACATGATGAATGATGAGGAATTGCTTTTTGTTGTGGGCCATGAAATGGGCCATGTGGTTGAAAAACATATCAAGAAAAAAATTATGCTGGCCTATGCTGCCAGTGCCATGCGGAAAGGAATCGCCTCCCAGGAAAATCTGGTCGGGGAGGTTGCACGATCCTCCCTGGGAGGGTTGGCCCAGACGCTTTTGAACGCTCAGTTCTCACAGGCAGAAGAAAAAGAGGCCGATGATTTTGGTATTCAGTTTTTGAAAGAACACGGGTTTGATATCAATGCTGCGGTGTCGGCCTTGAAAAAACTGGGCGGTCTGGGAAGCAATCATTCGTTTTTATCCAGTCATCCTGACCCTGCTCTAAGGGCTGATCGCCTGCAAAAGCAGGTCGACTCGCCTGAAAAAATAGGTGGGCCTTCATCTCTGGATAAATTGATTGCAAGAATTATC
>DAOWDR010000126.1 GCA_030638935.1 Desulfobacteraceae bacterium
AAGGACTTTTTACCAATTTATAAAGGGGGCCAGCCCCCAAACCCCCGGAGTTTAGCGCATGGTGGACCAAAGTATGAGATCAAAAAGTAAAGGCCGCACATGAAAGTACGGCCCTCATACTTCGGTCACCTTCTCGGCGCTCGGGTTGCTCTCCAGCATGGTCCTATCCTCCGGAAGGATAAATATAAAAAACATAATGAGATTGATTTTGCAAGTATTATTTAATGAAATTAACAGGTTATATTGAATGTAAAACGGGAGTTTTAATTGTCGTTACAGGAAAAAAATAATTGTCGTTGATCACTCAAAGTCAAAATCTAATACTGTGGGTGCCAGTAGTGCAGGCAGTGATCGTTACGAAGAGTTATTGGTCAATCCCACGCTGCTCAAGTTAGCCTCCCAACGTGGTGACATTGATTGTGGCGGCCTTGACTATTTACTCGTGAAATATGGAAATTTTTTCCAGTTCATCTTTTCAGATAGAGGGGGACATGTATCTGTCTGTATAGAAGCAGATGCAGATCCAATTCGGATTGGAACTCAGGTTAAATCTCTGGTGCAAAACCGCAATGATGCTTAATACCCCCTGAGGTGATTTCTAACAATAGATATCAATTTTTTATTTTTGAAATAAAATTTGGGTCCATACCACATTTATTAAAAATTCCTTTCCTCTAAAAATGGATTTTGATAAGTTATTTGCATCTGTGAAGGGCAATGTCTATACAGAGAGAGGTGTCTTTTTTAAGGTTGTAAAGATGTACGGAGAATATGAAATTAAAAGAAGAAAAGCCAAATTGCTGTCATAATTGTAATTTTTCACTATCTGGTAGCGAAAAGTTTTGTCCTGAGTGTGGCAGCAAACTTTTTATACATAGCTCTACATTAGGTCCATCAGCATCATTGTCATCAAGAAAAATTGATTTTGATGGTTTGCACAAAAAATTTGAGAAAAATGAGCAAAATATTATTCTCGATTCTAATGATTCCAATTTAGAATGGCACATTGGGCCGGATAGAGATACCAGTTGGTATGAAGCAATTGAATGGCTAAATAATTTGAGGGTGAACAATGGAGAGAAATGGAGGATGCCGACGCGGTGTGAACTGAGAGGCTTATATGACAATTCTGTATCAAGTAATTGTAAAATAAAGCCGACATCATCCTCTTGGTTATGGGTATGGACAGGGGAAAATAGGAATGATCAAAGTCCAAATAATTCTAAAACGGCATGGGGCTTCGATTTTCGCAGTGGACTGGTGTTCTGGGGTGGCTGTGCCGAATCCTTACGCAGCCGAGTATTTGCAGTCCGTAGAGTTCAGCCCGATAAATTGGACACAGGGTTAAACTCCATATAGATGTGTTTATGAAATATCAAAAGTGAGCAATCTGTCATTATGGATAAGACCCTTCATCTAAAAGGCGTTGACTTCTGGAATAAAAAACGGCCGGGTAATAACAAGCCTAGCTCTCAAGAGTTGACCGACATAGATGGTGCGGTTTGATACCCCCATGTCTGCTCATCCCATCCAGGGCAAAAGACAGGTCCCAAGAGGGTTGGTGCCAGCGGTTTAAATCATCCGATTATTTGGGGGGCAGAGGCTCTTGGCCCTCAAGCAGCTGCTGGAGCCGAAATAAATGCCGAAGGGAATCATTCATCTTATTTTGAGGGAAATTCTGACGGAAAAAGTCATTGATCTCCTGTTTGAAAATTTGTGTCAGGGTCTTGTTGGCCATATTTTTTAAATCATGGTTATCTTTTCCGATAAAAAGTGCATAGGGCTCCATTGTATAATACCTCTTTGAAACGATGAGCTTTTCCTTTTTTTTAAGTGCCATTGCCCTTATAGCCAGGAGGATTTCCCTGTCAGCAATGTATATGTTAATCTTTTTATTTATGAATTTTTCCACACAGTCCAAGTGGGAGTTCAGTTCCAGTCGCTTATAGTTAAAGGGGTTCAGTTTCATGTCGGTTTGTTTTCTCAGAATGGATTCAATTGCATTTTCTGTTGTGGTTCCTTTTAAAACCCCAATCTTTATTTCGGGGGCTCGGGCTGTTCCTGGGGCATACATTAAAGAGGCACCGCTGATGAATGTGTACATGGTGGTACCGAACCTGTGCATCCGCTTCAGGGTCACGGTTGTGGCCTCACACAGGATATCTATTTCATCGTTATTCAGCTTAATGAACCGGTCCTGGGCAGTGACAGAGACATATGAGATGCTGAGGTTGTTTCTGTTGGCGATTTCTTCACAGAGATTGACGCTGTATCCTCGGTATCTCCCTTTCCCGTCAACTTCGTAGGAAAAGGGAGGGCAGTCCTTTCTTACCCCGATTCTGATACCGGAAGGTTTATCGGCGGCCATAGCCAGGGTGTTGATAAAAAAGATAGAGATGATCAGACAAAACCACTTTATCCCTATTCTCTTATTTCCTATCAAGCGTTCCATAAAAAGCCCCCTATTGCTTTTCCTCTAACGGATAAGGGTTGTTCTCTCCCTGCCTGCCTTTTTTTTCATTTCGGATCCAGTCTTGCAGTATATAGGACAGGGCACCCCCGATCAAAAATGAGGATATCGTTAAATAAATTGCGAATACATCAAGAGCCTCGAACTTTTCTATGGAAAGGATGAATTCAAATCCATGATGCCATATCAGGACTGAAATTGAAAAAACCGCCATGATTCCTCCCTGGAGGCACAACAGGCCATAGTTGATGGGGTCAAGTTCTTTTCCCTTTGCCATGTAAAATCCGGTGAAAGAGGCGGAAACCGATGAAACAAGAGCCCAGGGCCAGGCATATTGAAAACTTTCAAAACGGCCGGATGGAAGCATCATGAGGGCAAATAAAAAGACATTCAAACAGAATCCGAATACAAAACAAGTCGAATAGTCGAAAAAGTTCAAGCCGTGGGGTTTGGAAAATCCGAATTGCCTGCGCTCTTCGCTGAGCCATTTTTGAACCGAAGATCCGCCGAAAACTCCCAGAAGATTCATCATGACCGAATAAAGACTCCAGATCATGACCATTTTTGCATCGTTGGGAAAGGGAATCACGGTCTCTTTGATTCCCTGGGGGGCGGTATAAAAGGAGTTTGCAATATGATAAACACTTGTGCTTAAAACCGCAACTCCAAGAATCACCAAGGCTGACCTGATGCAATATTCTCTTGGAAGAATTGGTACCTGGCCCTTGGGCTTGGACAGACCGAGCTTCTTTAGCAGGGCGTTTCGCTGCCGCAGGGATTTACCGATTGCAAGAGCGGCACAGACAGAAATCTGGAGGATTGATCTGAGACAGGCGGACATCTCTTTTTCCAGTTCTTTTTGGTTCCGTTCAAAGTATTGCCTTTCAAATTTCTGGGGGGCATGGGATTCATCCCACTCCCTGTTCACCAGGCCCAGGGTTTGTTCTTTTGTATCCAGTATGGATTCCTTTGGTTTTAATACCTGGAGCATTTCCCTTTTGTAGTGCTGGAGATTATCGCTGAGCAGGTGAAGCTTTAATTTGGTCTCTTCAAAATCTTCTTGATACCTTGCAAAGGTTTTTGCAAATATTTTTTTTGACCGAAGCTGGAATATTTTTTCAATCATATATTCGCACTGGGCAAATCCCCGCTCAAGTCGGTCCATGTTGCCGGCTTGAAAGCTGTCTTTTGAAATAAGGTGATAGGGGATTTTGGTGATGATTCTTTTAATTGCATCTTTATCCGGTTGAAAAGATTCCGGATCTGCTTCATATTCATTTATAAGGCGGTTGGCTTCAGTGGGGATCATGGCGGATTCCTGCAGACTCTGTCGGAAAGATCTTTCACGGGCCGCAAATACGCCCGACCATATAACGGTTACGATTATCACGGCATAGGGCACAAGGTTGTTGGGGTTGTCTTTTAGCCCCAGGAGAATTTTCTGAAGAAGACCTGTGTTTTGCAGAAAAAGACCCAGGTCCATGGATGCGTTGAGGGAGTCAATGAAAAGTTTTGGGAAAAAAATTATCAGAAGATAAAAGATCAGCATGGTGCAGCCGTAAACTGCTGCCCATCCAATGTATCGAAGCCAAGTTGTGAAATGACGGGTGGGTTTGGGCCTAAAGCCCGGGGGCGCTCCTTCTGGGCCCGGCCATCGTCCGAATTTCATTACGTAGAAAAAAAATACGACAATACCGCCCAGGATCGCTGGAAAATTCACCGGGGAGCTTTCTCCCTCGCTGAATAACGGATTGCCGATGGATGCCTGTTTTTCAAGTATTTCCGGGTGGTATCCAAAATAAATTAAAACAAGGCAGAACAGGACGGATAAATAAAATATGGTTCTCATACCTCCTCCTTTCCATGTTTTGCAGGTCAGACGCAGAAATTGGAAAATTTAAATCATATTTTTTTAATAAAATCCTCTGCAGAGAATTGGGAACAGAATATTTGAAAATGGCGAATTTAGGATCAGTATACCGGGATCATTTTAAAATATGAAAGTGAGAAAGACGCAGATCAGAGTTCAATATTATAAAATCATATACCAAAGTTTACAGATCAATGCAATATCGTTTGGATCATTAATCTTGGCCAAGGCATATAAATATACTGAATTGCCTATGGTCCTGACCTGATTAAATATTACCCGAACATGACCTCCTCCAAATATTTTGGAGCAGCATTCAACCTTTTGGCTTTTTGAAAAAGCTTTGCTTTATGGCAAAAAAAACATCTATTTAGCAAAAAATTTTGCATAATCCATGGGCGAAAATCGTAAATTCATAAATCATTTTTTCTTCTACCAATGGTATTTTCTTTAAATTCAAGTTGTTCCTAAGAAAAATTTATTTGCGGTATGGCAATTGCACTAATACCTTTAACGATGCAATTGCCATAAACCTTGAATGGAGGTGGATGAATGTCCCAGGTCAAAGCCGGTCTTAGTGTACTCAACCATGAACAAATAGATAAAATACATGAAATGGCGGTCACCATTCTTGAAAAAACCGGAATAAGGGTGGATGACGCCAATGCCAGGGCAGTTTTTAAAAAAGCAATCGGGCAGGATATAAAAGATAACAGGGTTTATATCCCCCGTGGGTTGATTGAATGGGCGATAAAGGTTTCACCATCGAAAATAGACGCTCTTCAACGGGATGGTCTCCACGGATTTACATTGGACAGCCAGGATAATGATCAGAGTGTTTTCGGAATTGGCGTTACAAACTTATACTACCAGGACCCCTTAACAGATAAGGTGACAACTTTTACCAGGGATCATATGGCACGGGCTACCCGCCTTGGAGAAGGGTTGGATGAATTTAACACCATTGCCACCCCAGGGGTCATACAGGACTGTCGATCCGAAGACGCAGAACTGATAGGTTTTCTTGAAATGCTGGCCAATACAACAAAGCCCATTACACTGCTTATCTCAGAGCCTGAAACCTTTGAGAAATGTCTTTCCATGTGCGATAATCTGATTGGCGAAAAAGCAACCCAGACCTCCATAATTCCATATTTCAACCCCATCACCCCGCTGATACTTAATGCAGAAACAACCATCAAAATGGAACAGACCGTCCTGCGGGGGATGCCCTTTATTTTTTCAAATTACGGTATGTCAGGGGCAACATGCCCCATTACTCCGGGGGGAACCCTTGCCCTGTTAACTGCTGAACTACTTGCAGGTCTTGTTTACGGACAGTTGTTAAGGCAGGGAACCCCGGTTATACTCGGCAGCCTTCCCGCAGCCTTTGATATGAAAAAAATGCAGAGTTATTACACACCCCAAAGCATGTTGATCAACCTTGCCTGCGGAGAGATGATGACCCATTACAAGGTGCCCCACTGCGGAACCTCAGGTGGTTGGATGGGAAGGGGCCCTGATCTCATGGCAGGTTCCATGCTCTGGCAGAATCATCTGACAAGTATCCTGGGTAGTCCTGATCTGGTTCCCTTTGTTGGGAATAATTTTGATTCTTTGGCGTTTTCGCCGGCAACAATAGTTTATGCCGCAGAAATTATCCGGCTTGCCAGGGATTTTAATAAAGGATTTTCCATTGATCCTGATGAAGTCGGTCTTGAGGAGATTATCAATCTGGGACCCGGTGCAAGCTATCTTACATCAAATCTGACCATGGAAAGATTCAAGAAACCTTTGACAAAAAGTGAAATATGGCCGTTTATCCCTTTGGAAAAGTGGCAGGAACAAGGGGAACCAAAAGTTGGCAATGAACTAAGAGAGTACACCCATGCTCTGATTGAAGAGCTGCCGGTTCCTGCCAATCATGGTTTGATTTTGGAATCAGGGGAGGAATACATAAGGTCAATATCCTGATAAAAAAATTATGATTTTTTAAAAGCGTTTTAGCAACATTTTTTAAATGTTCCGGTTGGTATTTTTAGCAGCCGGATCTGTATAAAAAGTGAATTTGAATATTGTTTTTAAAATCAACATGGAGGAAAAGGATGAAGAAACTTGGAACACCGCTTGTTTGTATGCTTATGGTATTGTTTATGTTTTTGTCGCCTGCAATTTCAAAGGACAGGGAATTGAAGATTGCAAGATGGGATGATATCAATACTTTTGATCCGGGCTGGCTGACAAGCGGGGATAGAGAACTTACCATTATGAGATGCCTCTATAACGGCCTTGTCAAATATCAAGAGGGAACATGGGATATTTCCCCTGACCTTGCAACATCCTGGGAAGTTTCCGATGACGGGAAAGAGGCTGTTTTTCATCTGAGAAAAGGTGTCATGTTTCAAAAGGGCTATGGTGAAATGACAGCCCAGGATGTCAAATTTTCCTTTGAGCGCATTATTGCTCCTGACAGCACATCTTCTGAAAAAGGAAACTGGGGTTCCCTTGCCCATGTGGAGGTTGTGGATCAATATACGGTAAAGTTGGTTTTCAAGGACAGAATGGTTCAGTTGTTCACCTCAACACTGCCTTCTAATTCCGGTATGATCGTTTCTAAAAAAGCTGTCCAGGAAATGGGCAGAGAAAAATTCAGTTTTAATCCGGTTGGAACCGGACCCTATGAACTTGATCAATGGGAACCCAAAAAACATGTAAAACTCAAAGCCTTTGACGGTTATTGGGGCGATAAGCCTGCTATTAAAAAGGTCACCTTTATCCCCATTGTTGAAGATGCTACTTCT
>DAOWDR010000474.1 GCA_030638935.1 Desulfobacteraceae bacterium
GAATTGCAGAAGAAATAGGTATTATAACTAAAGATCGTGAAGTTTTGGAGGTGGCAAAAGATCTGGCATCAGAATTTTTTGAAGATTATGGCACCAAAAAAGGAAGGTTGTCCTTTATTGGCAGGGTACCGGAAAAACAGCAACAACTGTGGAAAAAATTGGGTATTATGCCACGCGGTGTCGATCGGGAGATTGCTGAAATGATGCATCGTACCCATATGGGCTGTGATAATGATGCAGCAAACACGATGTTACATGCTGCCCGGGTCTGCTTAGCTGATGGTTGGTCCGGTTCAATGATTGCAACAGAAGTATCCGATATCCTGTTCGGCACGCCGAGTCCACGAAGGGCACAGGTGAATCTTGGTGTTATCAAAGAAGATCAAATCAATATCCTTGTCCATGGGCACAATCCAATCGTTTCCGAAAAAATTCTGGAAGCGGCCAATGAGCAGGGAATGTTAGCTTTTGCCAAAGAAAAAGGTGCTACTGGAATCAATATAGCAGGTCTTTGTTGTACAGGTAATGAATTAATGATGCGCCAAGGTATCCCCATGGCAGGCAATCACCTGATGACCGAACTTTCCATTGTCACCGGAGCAGTCGAACTCATCGTTGTTGATTATCAGTGTATTATGCCTAGTCTCGTTCAGGTCGGGGCCTGTTATCATACTAAAATAGTAACCACAGCTGATAAGGCGAAGTTTACAGGGGCCGAGCATGTTAAATTTGAAATGCACAATGGGTTGGAGCAGGCCAGAAACGTTGTCCGCATGGCTATTGAAAGGTTCGAGTTTCGTGATGCTTCACGAGTAGAGATTCCCTGTGATCCAGTTGATATTGTCACCGGTTTTTCAAACGAATCCCTTATTGAAGCGTTAGGTGGCTCTTTGGATCCGTTAATTGATGCAATAAAAGCTGGTAAAATAAGAGGTGTTGTCGGTATAGTTGGATGCAATAATCCGAAGTATAAACATGATTATTGCAATGTAAACCTTTCCAAAGAGTTGATAAAAAAAGATATCCTGGTCATTGTAACCGGTTGTGTTACCACCGCTGCTGGTAAGGCGGGTTTGCTAGTGCCTGAAGCCATTGAGCAGGCCGGACCGGGTTTGCGGGAAATTTGTGGTTCCTTATCCATCCCTCCAGTTTTACATATGGGTAGCTGTGTGGATAATGCCCGTATCCTACAATTGTGTGCTTTGTTGGCCAACAAACTTGGCGTAACTATAGCCGATCTGCCTGTAGTTGCTTCCTCACCGGAATGGTATTCTGAAAAAGCGGCAACAATTGCTACTTACGCAGTTGCCTCCGGTATTGCAACCCATTTGGGACACCCACCGAACATTACAGGTTCAGAACTGGTCACCAACTTGGCAGTTTCCGGCCTCGATGATCTGGTCGGAGGATGTTTTTTGATAGAGCCGGACCCATTCAAAGCTGCTGATCTTATTGATGACAGAATCAAAAACAAGAGAGTGGCATTAGGATTATTTGCCTGATTGGGCAGAACTATTTTTTCTTCGACATGTCCATATTCATATGCCTTTGGCCCAATGAAAATGCAGCTATGTTTTTTTTGGCCAAAGGTAATGAACCCATCTCATTATTTTTAATAAAATAATCAAAAATAATAATTATTCCCTGGATAGTCAAAGGCGACTATGTTTTCTATGAAAACACCTTATTTTATTACCTTCTCGGGGTAAGTACTGGCTTATCAAGCCATGGGTGGAAAACCGTATAAGGGGATACAAAAAAACCAATCTCCCTTATTTTTTTGGAAATAAGGCATTCCATAAAAGTCTGGCCAATCCCTGGCCGGGCTCATATTTTTTTCCCCCAAGAAACAGGGTGTCTGCTTTCAGGCGAAAAAGGTCTTTTTTATCCATGTCCAGGGGGTTCTGGTCCAGGATGGCCATGTCGGCGATTTTTCCCGGTTCAAGACTTCCCCTGTCCATTTCGTCAAAGGAAGCCCAGGCGGTTTCCCGGGTAAACATTTTCAAGGCTTCCATTATGGAAACAGATTGTGAGGATTCATAGTGGTTACATGCGCAATGCATTCCAAAGGCCGGATCAGGGAGTGTCACCGGTGCATCAGATCCGCCCGACACATGGATGCCCATGTCCAGCATGGTCCTGAAGGGGGAAATTTCGTTAACCCGATGGCCCAGAATTTTTTCAAGATAGTCATAGGGTTCCAGGTCTAAGTTAAGAAGAGCTGGCTGGGCAGCAATGCCGATTCCGTGGGCGGCACAAAGATCAAGGCTCTCCTGGCCCATGAGGGAGGCATGGATAATGCTGTGGCGGTGGTCTTTTCTGAAATTATTTTTTAATGCCCGGTCAAATGCCTGGGTAGCCTGGTTGACAGCGGCATCACCAATGGCGTGGAGCTGGATCTGCAGCCCCTTGTCATGGGCATTTTGTACAAATTCATTCACCTGGCGGTCTGTGTAAAAAAGGATTCCCTTGTTTTCCGGGCTCTTTTCATAGGGCTGTAAAAGGGCAGCATCACAGGAACCGAAACACCCGTCCAGGGCGGTGGCAAAACATCCCCCAATCCTGGGAAGTTTTCGTTTTAACACCTTTTTGGTTTCCATGGTCTGGAAAAAAATTCTGAATTGTAAGGGGTTGGAAAGCCCCCTGGCAAGGAGGCGTACAAGGTCCACATCCAGGTCAAGTACAAACCCTACACCCTCGGCCGGGTGAACCAGGGAAATACCTTTGGCCGCCATGGTATCCACGGCCGAAAGCATGTGCTTCATCAATGCGATCACAGAGACCTTTGAGGTTATATAATCTGTGGCTGCAAAAAAAGCCTCCTGGAAAAGCTGTCCTGCATCTCCATTATATCCCCTTAATTTTTTGATTTTGGATGGCAGAAGATCCTTCATGGCGGTATTAATTACAGAGGCGTGACCATCGTATTTTATGATCATCACCGGTCTGTTTTCCATTTTATCCAGCTCAGGTCTTGTAATCATCCGTTGTTCAGCAAGGGAGTGGGCAGATATTCCAAATCCCAGAACCACCTTTGGGTTTGCTTTTTGAACATAATTGGAAAGAATGTCAGAAAGGGAAGCAAAATCTTTTGCTCCTCTTACATCCAGGGTGGACGAAATAAGGGAATAGGATGAAAAATGGAGATGGGAATCTGTAAAAGAGGGTATCAATGCTTTTTCACCCAGTGTTGTTATTTTTCCCTTTGAATATTTTTCAGGAAGCTCATTTCCCGCATATGCGATTCGCCCGTTTTCTTCCACAAGATATTGGCAGACTATATCGTTTTTGTCGCAGGTGATGATGGTTCCTTTAAATATATTCATGGCAGTCCCCTGATTTTTATTATGGGCCGATTTTTTCTACTATGCCTTGTAACATACTTTAATTATAAATTTGATGGGAAAATAAAATAGGGTAATAATTTGCCTTCCTTTTTAAAGCAGTTTGGTTTCTTACCTCTTGATATAGAAGTTTGGTCATGCTAAACTTTTCTTGCTTTTTTTAAATATGTTTAAAAAAATAATGAGAACAAGGAGGAACTCCAAAGAGAATGTCGCCTAAGAATGAAAACAAAGTAAAGGAAGAGGTAGCTGCCTTGAACCTGGGCAATAAAATCAGGAACCTTCGAAAACAAAGAGCTCTTACCCTGCAAGAAGTTTCTAATCTCACAGGCTTATCAAAACCTTTGCTTTCCCAGATAGAAAATAATCTTGCTGCCCCACCCATTGCCACCCTGATAAAGATTTCCACAGCATTGGGAGTGAAAATTTCCCATTTTTTTCGGGATCATAACATGGAAGACAGGATTGTGGTGGTAAGGAAAAATCAGCGGTACAGCGTTAAAAAGTTGTTTCACCACAAAAATGAGTCCCGGATTGGATATAGGTGGGAATCTTTGGCATATCCCATGGTGGGAAAACATATGGAACCCTTTGTCGTGGAAATAGAGCCCAGGGATGAAAAAGACCTTTTGTTCAATGACCACCTGGGAGAGGAGTTTCATTTTGTCCTGGAAGGGATTGTTGAATTCAAAAGTGCGGAACAGCTCCACCATCTGGAAAAAGGGGACAGCATTTATTTTGACTCAAGTATTCCCCATGCCCTTCGCGGAATAGGAGGGGTTGCAAAATCTTTGATTGTTATTTTTGCCCCGAAATAATAAACGGTCTTAGGTATCATGCCATAGAATTTTAATCCGGGTACCTTTTCCAGGTGTGCTTTCCATGATCAATTCCCAGCCGAACCGTTTGCAGAGTCGGGAGACAATACTCAGTCCCAGGCCAAAACCTGTGCTTTTTTCTCCCTTCACATGGGAGAGGGTAACCGAATTGAGCTGATCCGTTGAAATCCCCATCCCTGTATCCAAAATTTCAATAAAAGATTCTTCAATTTTTATGGTCACCGCTCCTGTGGCCGTAAACTGAAAGGCATTGCGGACAAGGTTGGTGATGGCAATAAACAGGATTTCTTCCCTGATATAAAGGGTTTTGGGGTATCCCGTATCAATATTAAGACAGATATCCTTGTTCTCAATTAAATATTGGTTGCTGGAAACAGCTTTTCGTACCACCGGCTCCACCCGGCAGATTCCAGGGGGAGTATTGTCCTCCCTGGCAAGCCAGAGAAAGGTGTCTATGGTGGTTTCCATGTCATTGATGGATCGGATAATCCTTTTTAAGGGTTTTTCCAGCAGGGGATTGGTTTGGATTTCCGGCTGCTGCTCCATGATTTCCACAGCTCCTTTGACAATGGTCAAGGGAGTTCTCAGTTCATGGCTGGCATCCCGGGTAAATTGTTTTTCCCGGGTAATGAATGATTTGATCCGGTTCATGGAGTTTTCCAGGGTGCGGGTGAGCATTCCTATTTCATTGCTGGAATGTTTGTCTGAAAATTGGACTGGAAGATTTTCAGGATCCAACCCCTTGATTTTATCCATGAGGGTGACCATGGGTGCATAGAGTATCCTGGAGGTAAAATATCCTATTATCATGCTCGGGATGA
>DAOWDR010000422.1 GCA_030638935.1 Desulfobacteraceae bacterium
GGACAATATTTTTGAACCGTTTTTCACCACAAAGGATATGGATAAGGGCACTGGCCTTGGGTTGGCCACGGTCTATGGCATTGCCAAACAGAATAACGGGTTCATTAATGTTTACAGTGAACCGGACAAAGGAACAAGCATCAAGATCTACCTGTCAAAGCATGAGGACAAAGCTGTTAAAATTCATAAAGAAAGCAGAGAAGAAATCCCAACAAGCCAAGGAGAGAAAATCCTGGTGGTCGAAGATGACCCCGCAATCCTAAATATCATGCAAAAAATTCTTGAAGGACTGGGTTACACTGTATTGACCTCAAGTGCACCTGAAAAGACCATGGATATTGTCAAGGAATACACCGCCAAGATTCATCTGCTTATCACCGATGTGATCATGCCAAAGATGAACGGACGTGATCTGGTAGAACAATTGCAACCCATTTGCCCGGATCTTAAATACATATTCATGTCTGGATACACGGCCGATGCCATAGCAAATCAGGGCGTTCTTGACAAAGAAGTGAATTTTATTCAGAAACCGTTCTCCAGGAGAGACTTGGCAGAAATTGTCAGAAAAGTACTGGATGAATAATCAAAGTTGAAACTGTAGAATAATGGCTATGTTCTGGTATCAAGAATTTTTACTGAAAGATAGAATACCATATGTGTTCTTACAAAATTTCAACAGCAATGATACAAAACAATCTTTATTCCATTTTTCATATCAAATTTGAATTTTCTCCTCAAAAAATATTTCCAGATAAGATCAATTGAGCTCCTTCTACGGGCGACTATTTTGTCTATAAACAGCTCAGGATGAGAGCCTCTTTGATGGCGTTCACTGGCATTTTAAAGACTCTGCTCAGACAAGGTTCGGGAACCCCAATATGTGGTATATGAATATTTTTCAGTTTTGAAATTTTGATTCCACTATATGAGTCGGTATTAAATGGCTGTGGGGCGGGGTATTAACCCAAGCTACGCAATAAAACAGGAGGTTTTATGAGGCTGAAAGATGCACATGCATACATGAGGTGATGGCCTTACCTGATCGCCTGCCCGCATTTTTTGTATTGGCTGAGATTTTTGCGGAATCCCATGTTTAATTTGCTATTAAGGTTGGGTGGGTTGTGGGCGCATATGCGCCCTCCTGCAATCCAGGTCCGGGATTTGTCTTCACACGGCCAGGGCCCGGATCAGGCCCGGGCAATAAAAACGGCTCTGACCGGTGCGGGATATCCTTCAATGGTCTTGGTCGGATCATTCGGGTCCAGAAAATCCTTTAATGACTCGGTCTGTATCCAGTCGGTCTTGCGCTGTTCTTCAAGGCTGGTCTTTGCAACATCCACGCACCGGATATGGTTAAACCCGGCCCTGGCCAACCAAGATTCCATTGCCAGAAGATCCGGGATAAAAAAGACATTTCTCATTTTACCATACCGGTCCCTGGGGAATAGGCAGAGATTTTTCCTTGAATCAATGACAAGATTTTCAAGAACAATTTCCCCTCCTTTTCTTAAAGAATCATGGATACCTTTAAGCATTTCAATGGGGGATTTTCTATGGTAGAGAACTCCCATGCAAAACACCAGATCAAAATACTGATCCATCCTTGGCAATTGATCATGGGGAATGGGCAGGCAGAATACGTTTTCCCGGCGCAAAAATTTCTGCACCGCAAGATATTGGTAATAAAAAGAACTCTGGGGTTCCAGCCCCAGTACAAACAAAGGATTTTCTGCTGCCATGCGGAACATGTAGTACCCGTTACTGGAGCCGATATCCAGGATGCGCCGCCCCTCAAGTTCCGGCATATGGGGCAAAAGCCTGTCCCATTTCATCCAGGACTGCCATTCAGTGTCAATGTTCACGCCAAAGAGGTTAAAAGGCCCCTTTCGCCAGGGGCATAGCTTGGCCAGTTTTTCATGTAGGTCTTTTTTCCCCTCTGGTTTTCCATTTGGGGAAATATCTTTTTCATCTCCCACAATAACATGGTTTCCCCTAAGATCAATTTTGGAGGGGACCAAATCCGGGAGGCTTTCCACCACCTCTTTAAATCGCTGAAAATTTCCCTTGGTCTGGTCCAGGAATTCTCGTTTTTCCGAAATTATGGTGCTAAGCGCTTCATACCATGGGCCTAACTTAAATTCTATGTGCCTATTTAAAAATCTTTCCATTATATCCTGATTTCATACATAATTTGATTTATCTTAATTTGCTTTATCTTGATTTTATTTTTTGGGTAATTGAGTTGTTTGGGATTATTTTATGGCAATCATAGAGGCAAAATTGAACCATTTCAACCAAATATCAAAGGATGAAAAACCGGCATTTAAAAACCGCTGTTTGTGGACATCAGGTGATTCCGGGATCAATACTTTTTCCAGGGCATCCCGCTTCTGGCTGATTTCAAGTTCTGAATAGCCATTTTCACGTTTGAATCGCCGGTAGAATTCTTGTTCCAGATTATTGATGGGGGAATCTGTGTGAAGTATTTTTTCCGTAACCAACAGGACCCCGCCCGGTAAAAGCCCATCATAAATTTTTTTAATCAGCCCGTCTCTTTTTTTTAGATCCAAAAACTGCAAGGTCAGGTTGATCAACACCACCGAGGCATTCTCAATTACGATATCCTCAAGCATGCTGCAGACCAGAACAATCCCAAGGGAATTGACAACCCGTCCAAGCCGGGATTTATATTTGTCAATCATGGGCAGGGAGCTGTCCACTCCAATCATGGAAAAGGGAGTATTTTTAAATTGACCGGCAATCAAAATCCCCAGGTTGCCATGGGAACATCCCAGATCATAAATTTTGGTTTTCTCCTGGAAAAATTCCAGGGTCATCTGGGCCTGGCGCTGGATACTTTCGTTGTACAAGGGAACAGAGCGTTTCAGCATATCATCAAATACTGCAGTAACTTCCCTGTTAAATACAAAGGGCTCTACCCTGTCTTTTTTTTCTGCAAACACCCTGTCTTTTTTCATTGGCCTTTCCATTTTGTAAAATTTGCTGGCAATCTATTATAATATTTAGCTGATAAGTGCAAGAACCGCCCTGTTCCCAATCAATATTCCTTGACTATCCTCGGCCGTAAATGATATCTACTTTTCTAAGGAAACTCTATAGTTCAAAAAGATATCAGAATACAAATTTCAGGAGGCAGGGACATGGAAACAGTGGGAATTGATGTCGGTTTTGGATATACAAAAGCATATAATGGCAAAAACTCCGTAATTTTTAAATCCCTTATCGGTGATGCCACTGACATCCAGTTCCGCTCTTCCCTTGGAGAGGAATCCTCCACCTCCGACCTGCATATTACCTTAAACGATAAAGAATACTTTTTAGGCAGCTATGCAGAACAGCAGTCAAATATTCCTGAATTTACCCTTGACCAGGAAAAACTCATTGAAAATTTTGTAAAAATCCTGGCCGTAACAGCTGCTGGTATCTGCAGTGACTCTACCGGTCCCATCAATGTAGTAACCGGCCTGCCTGTGGGATATCTGAAACGCGATTCCCGGCCCTTAAAAGAAATGATCCAGGGAATCCACGAAATCACCTATCACAATATCAACGGAAAAGATGAAACAAAAAAGATTCACATTGACAAAATCCATGTAATTCCCCAACCCATTGGATCCATTTTTAATCTGATATTTGATGAGTATGGTAAGATAAAAGACAAAAAACTTGCCCTCCAGAAACTTGGGGTGGTGGACATAGGATTTAAAACCACTGATTTTTCTATTTTTGACCATCTCAAGTACATTGAACGGGGTTCCTCCACCATGGACACAGGTATTTCCAAGTGTTTCAGCGTGTTTGCCAACAAGCTAAGACAGGAAAGCAATATCAATATTGAATTGTACCGGATCTTTAAATACGTTACAGCGGGCATGATTAAGATCAGGGGCAAGGAATACAATATCACAAACCTTAAAAAACGGGTTTATACCCATGCAGCCTCTGCCATTGCATCGGACCTGAACCGGCTGTGGGAAAATGACTGGGATATTGATTCCATCATCCTTTCCGGAGGCGGCAGTGTGGAACTGGCTGAATTTCTTTCCCCCAATATTGACGGTAACGTCATTCCAATTCCAAGAAAAATTGATGCACGGTTTAATAATGTCCAGGGATACTGCAAATTCGGCAAGTACAAATGGGGAAATGCCAATATCAAGCCGGCACAAAAAACAAAGGCCAAGGATACAGCACCAAAAACCATTGATGAATCCAAAGAGGATACCGATGTTTTGCCCCCGGATGCGAATCAGGAAAAATCAAAAGGACTTTCCTGGCTTAGACGCCAGAATTAAATAATATCCATGAACCAGGAAACACTTACCAAGCTTTTATCCCGGGTGGCCCGGGGCAGTCTTAGTGTGGCAGATGCCAGCACCCAATTCAAAGATCTTTCCTTTGAAGACATTGATTTTGCCAACATTGACCACCACAGATCCCTGCGAAAAGGATTTCCGGAAGTCATTTTCGGCCAGGGAAAAACCAGTGCCCAGATTATTGGGATACTTGAACGAATGATCCTGAAGGAAGAAGTCATTCTGGTGACCCGCATTGAAAAAGAAAAGGCTGGGGATGTACAAAAAGTTTTGCCTGCTGCAGAATACTTTGAAGATGCCAGACTGTTAAGAATTCAAGAAAAAGAACCCAGCCCAACAGGTTTTGGAAAAATTCTTATCATCACTGCAGGCACCTCTGATATCCCAGTGGCAAGGGAAGCGGCTCTTACAGCCCGGGCAATGGGAAATGAAGTGGAAACCCTTTTTGACGTTGGTGTTGCAGGAATTCACAGGCTCTTTGCCCATAGGGACAAAATTTTTGAGGCCTGTGTGATCATTGTGGTAGCCGGCATGGAAGGGGCCCTGCCCTCTGTGGTGGCCGGCATGGTCAAAGCCCCTGTGATTGCCGTTCCCACCAGTATTGGATATGGCACAAGTTTCAACGGCATGACAGCGCTTTTGGGCATGTTAAACTCCTGCAGCTCAAATATTGCAGTTGTGAATATAGACAATGGATTTGGCGCCGGATACATGGCCTCATCCATCAACCATGTATCGGCAGTTTAATGATAAAGGTGGTGTCCTTTCCCC
>DAOWDR010000739.1 GCA_030638935.1 Desulfobacteraceae bacterium
ATGGTCGGCCTGACCCTTGGCCTTTGCCTGAGAATCTTTTTCGGGTCGGTTCAGCTGGCAGGCCAGGTGATCGGGTTTCAAATGGGGTTTGCCATGATCAATGTGGTGGACCCCCAGAGCGGTGCCAATGTTTCCATCATGGATCAGCTGGGGTATTGGGTCTGTGTGGTGATCTTCCTTATACTAAACGGTCATCACATTATTGTTTCAGCCTTGATCAATAGTTTTGAACTGGTTCCAGTGGGAGAATTTATGATGCAAAAAGTTCTTCTGGTAAAAATTCTGGATTTGGTAGGAGCCCTTTTTCTGGTTGCCATTAAGATCGGTGCCCCGGTGATGGCTGCCCTGTTTTTTGTCAGTGTGGGGTTTGGGCTGGTCTCAAAATTTGCTCCCCAGATGAATGTAATGATTGTGGCCTTTCCTTTGAAAATTGTCGTGGGACTTTTTCTTTTTGGGCTCACCCTTAACATTATCGTCGTTGTAACAAGGGAATATGTGGGCGGATTTAAAAAATTATTAATGTACCTGCTGTTTTATGCAGGGGGTGGATGATAGATGGCTGAAGATCCTGAAAGTGGTGGAGAGAAAACCGAAGATGCGTCGTCGCGTAAGCTTTCCAAGGCCCGTGAGGAAGGTCAGGTTGCCAAAAGTATTGAAATCCCTTCTGTTTTTGTCCTCATGGGTGGTGTGGTTGCCCTGTGGGCCTCGGCGGTTCATATTTACAACAATATCCTTATGGTCTTTCATTTTAATTTCACTTTTGAGAAAATTCCTGATTTTACCTCGGCACAAATGGTAGAGCTTTTGGCCGTACATGGCCAGAAAATGTTCATGATTTGTCTACCTCTTTTTGCCGGTGTTTATCTGGTCGCCCTTCTTTCAAATGTGGCCCAGGTGGGCTTTGCTATTTCATGGAAAGCCATTGAACCCAAACTTTCAAAGCTTAATCCCATTAGCGGGTTTAAACAAAAATTTTCTTCCCGGGCAGTGGTGGAAATGGTAAAAAATCTGGCAAAGATCGGCGTGATCTCCATGGTGGTCTATTATACCATCAAGGGAGAACTGACCAATATCAACAGATTGTATGATAATTCCATTGGTCAGATTCTGCTGTTTATACTGAATATATCCTTCTGGACTGTTATTAAGGTCTGCCTGATCATGATGGTTGTGGCCCTTCTGGATTATGCCTATCAGAAATGGAAATTTTTGGAAGACCAGAAAATGACCAAAAAAGAGGTAAAGGATGAGACAAAACAGACAGAAGGTGATCCCATGGTCAAGTCAAGGATCCGTCAGCTCCAGCATGAAGCAGCCCGGAAGCGTATGATGGCGGATGTGCCCAAGGCAGATGTTGTGGTGACCAATCCGACCCGGCTTGCCGTGGCCCTGAAATATGACGGAATGCAGATGGATGCCCCCCGGGTGCTGGCAAAAGGTGCAGGGCCTGTGGCCAAAAATATCCGTAAAATTGCAAGGGAAAATGATATTCCTCTGGTGGAGGATAAACAATTGGCCCGGAATTTGTATAGTCATGTAGATATAGGCGGGGAGGTTCCCATTGAATATTACCAGGCAGTGGCTGAACTGCTGGCCTATGTGTATAAACTTAAAAACAGCCGGTAATAAAATGCGAACAAAATACTGACAAATTTTTGACGCTGGTGTCAAAATAAACAATCGGCGTTAAAGTTAAAATTGGCAAGACAATTGATGGAATAAGGGGTGTAAATGGCAGCAGAAGGAACCGGCATCCTTGCCGGGTTAAAAAGTGAGTCCTCGGATATTTTAATGATCGTTGCCTTTATAGGTATTCTCATGGCAATGATTTTACCACTCCATCCTATCGTTTTGGATTTTTTCCTGGCATTGAACATCTCATTTGCCATCATGGTGCTCATAACCACCATGTATACGACCAAACCATTGGAGTTTAGTATCTTCCCCTCGCTTTTGCTGGTTCTGACCCTGTTCCGTCTTTCCCTGAATGTGGCATCCACCCGGCTGATTCTTTTGCACGGCAGCGAGGGGCCGTCGGCCGCCGGGCAAGTTATCATGTCCTTTGGCAGTTTTGTGGTGGGGGGAAATTATGTGGTGGGACTGGTCATCTTTATTATTCTGGTGCTGATTAATTTTATGGTTATCACCAAGGGTGCAGGCAGGATCGCAGAGGTGGCCGCCCGATTCACCCTGGATGCCATGCCGGGAAAACAGATGGCCATTGATGCAGATCTCAATGCCGGGATGATAGATGAGGTTGAGGCCGGTGACAGGCGGCAAGCCATTGCCCGGGAATCTGCATTTCATGGTGCCATGGACGGTGCCTCCAAATTTGTCCGGGGGGATGCCGTTGCAGGGATCGTGATCACCATGATCAATATTGTGGGCGGTTTTGTCATCGGTGTTCTCCAGCAGGGCATGGAAATGGGTGACGCATTAACCACTTATACCCTTTTAACCGTTGGGGATGGTCTGGTATCCCAGATTCCTGCATTGTTGATTTCAGCAGGGGCTGGTCTTTTGGTCTCCAGGTCCGGTGCCGAGACCAAAATGGGTGCAGACTTTGCCAAACATCTGCTTTCCAATTCCACACCGGTATTTATCGGCGCTGTGATTATTTTTTGCATGGGATTGGTACCGGGACTTCCTTCACTTCCCTTCATGACCTTAGGAATTGTCATGGGAACCCTGGCCTGGTATTTTTTAAGAGTAGATGAAAAAGGGGAGGAAGACCTGGTGGAAGCAGGGGCCGAAGAGGAAGCACCTGGCCAACCGGA
>DAOWDR010000033.1 GCA_030638935.1 Desulfobacteraceae bacterium
GGCCATGCTTTCCCAATACCAGAGATAATTATCCTTGGCCATACGAATGAACATGAACATGGAGAAAGCACACAAAAAACCCACACCGATTCCCAGGGAGGAACCATTGAAAAATCCCCACAGGGTAAGGGGCAACATCATGAGCGAGGTAAAATTTCTTGAAAGGGAAAAATAGGGGCCCAGGGATCGTGTTGCACCGGCTGCCAGCCCGCAAATAATAACAAGGGTAAAAAACAAAGGCCATTCAAGGGGATAATAAATTGCCATCATAAGGCCTAGTATTCCCCATAAAATACCGGATAACAAATTAAATCCTAAAATTGATTTGACCCAGGTATGGGGTGCCAGATCAAATCCCTTTACCACCTTTTTGGCCATGAGGATTCGAATTCCGGAAATAACAAAAATAAGGATTCCAAACATTGCCAGAACCATTGGATGATCTGTCTTCATGGGGGTGATCACTGCAACAAAAACAAATAGGGCAAAATGGGCGAGCACTGAAGTCAAAGACCGCTTGGCAAGGTCCAGCACCTGTTCTTTTTTGTACCGTAAAATTAATTGGGGATCCACTATTTTTCCCATAAAAGACTCTCCTTCGTTATCAAAAACGTGAACTCTATATAAAAAACAACGTTCACACATTTCCCACAGAAATGGCTGTAAAGTCAAGAAAAAATCATTTCCGATGTAACACGGACAGATCAAGGAGAAGATCTTCTATCCTCGATAGTATTCACTTAGATTCATATTTGACAATATCTGAAAGGATGCGATTTTATTGCAGATAGAATACAAAAAAATGCCTTGATAAGCCGATAATTTTAATGAAGAGTTAAGCAGATATTTATTTCCGGGGCACAGGTATCAGTGAAAACATTCAGATTTATGGACCTGGGGTATAATATTAAAAACAGTCTCCAGTTTTGTAAGGGACAGTGAATTTATGACATTTGCACCTACATTCTTGAGAATGAATAATTTCCCCTCTTTTTTGCTCCATTTAAGACCTTCGACCAGGGTTGCAACTCCTGAAGAGTCCATGAAAGAAACACGGGAAAAATCAACAATCACCTCTTTGTTGTTTTTAGTGCAAACCAGAAGAAGTTTGTCTCTAAAATCAGGAGAGACATCCATATCTAACTCTCCCTGAAGTTCAATTACAGCAATGTTTTCTTTTTCTCTGGTTTTTATTGAAAAACCCATGGCTTTATTTCTCTTCTGATAATATTTCGAAAAAATTAAATTTTGGAACTTACTAGGACAACTTCCTTACTATAAAAATATAGCAAGAATTATGCCATTATCAGAAACTCAAAAAACCTTGGTACGAAGCTATTTTCGTCTATTTCGAGTATTTTTTGATTAAGTAAAAAATGTATTATAAAGAGAAAATTTTTCCCTAAGGGTTTTCCCGTAGTTAATGTTATAACCCATTGCTTTTAATCAATATTTTCCATTCAAACAGTATAACAAAGAGTTCCTATACAAAAACAACTTTTCCCAATGGTTTTCTAATCTTATTTCGAGTGAATACAGGCTATCCCAAATTCTTCAATAAGGGGGAATGCCCCTCCTTTAATATTTTTGATCGGCGTATTCCAGCCATCCGCCCGTCTGGACAAGGGTTTTGTCAAATTTTGAAATTTCAAATCCCAGGGTCAGATTCTTGTCCTGGGAGGTAACCTGAAGCATGGAAGCCTCAACATCCACCGAAAGAAAGGTATCTCCTAGCTTGCAGCAGTCAAAAAGAATATCAATTTCTTCTTTGGCCAGTTCAATGGCCAGCATGCCGCAATTGAACATATTCTGCCGAAAAATCCTGGCAAAACTTTGGGCAATCACCACAAAAATCCCGTTGACCTCAAGGGCCCAGGGAGCATGCTCCCGGGAGCTGCCGCACCCAAAATTGTCCCTGGTGACGATGACGGCAACATCTTCCAGATCTTTTTGTACATCAAAGTTCTCAAGGGTAAGGTCTTCCAGCAAGTGGGGCTGCATGGCAATTTTTTCGATTTCAGTAAGATATTTGGCAGGTATAATTTCATCGGTATTGATATCAGACCGGTCCAGGCACAGAATCTTTCCTTTAAATTCTTTCATGGGGATCTCCTAATTAACAAAAAAACTTGAGTTTGCGATTTTTCCCTGGACAGCTGTGGCAGCGGCAGTGGCCGGGCTCATCAAATGAACCATTCCCCCACGTCCCATACGGCCGTTGAAATTTCTATTGGTGGTTGCAGCAGCCACCTCTCCGTCTGCCAGGACCCCGTTACTCATGCCCAGACATGCTCCGCAGGTGGGATTTGTCACACAGAATCCTGCATCCATAAAAATTTTGATCAACCCCTCTTCAAGGGCCATGGAAAATATTTTAGGGGTTGCCGGTGAAACAATGGCCCGAACAGTATCCTTAATCTTTTTACCCTTTAAAACCTGGGCCGCCACCCGCAAATCTTCAATGCGGCCATTGGTGCAGGACCCGATATAGACCTGATCCACAGGCGTATCCTCCATCTGGGATACCGGGCGCACATTATCCGGTTTATAGCCAAAGGTGGTCAAGGGTTCAAGCTTGCTAACATCAATGGTTTTGATTTTTGCATACACGGCATCCTTATCAGATGAAAATTGGGAAAAAGATGCAAGAGCTGCTTCCCTGCTTTGGTATTCCTCTTTAATAAAGGGCCACAGATACTCAACCGTGGTGTAATCCGGCAGACAGATTCCGCTGGTGGCACCTGCCTCCACCGCCATGTTGGAGATGGTCATTCTCTGGTCCATGGTCATGGAATCCACAATATTTCCTGCAAATTCAATTACCATGTTGGTGGCACCGTCCACGGAAATCTGACGGATCACCTCCAGGATAATATCCTTGGCATATACCCCTTGCCTTAGGGCTCCAACAACCTCAATCCTATATGTTTCCGGTTTTTTAAAGGTTGCGACCCCTTTTAAAATCCCCACCTCAAGATCTGTTGTGCCGACCCCTGCTGCAAATGCACCAAATGCTCCATGGGTACAGGTATGTGAGTCACCCATAATAATTGTAAACCCGGGGCGGACAAAGCCTTTTTCAGGAAAAATCGCATGGCAGACCCCGTTGTGACCAATGTCAAAAAAATCACGTATTCCATGGCGCTTTGCCCATTGCCGAAGGATTTTACCCTGCATGGCAGTTTTTGAATCCTTGGCAGGGGTGACATGGTCAATCACAGCCTTGATCTTGTCCGGATCAAACACCCTGTCTTTCCCCCGGGTCACAAGATCCTGGATGGCCGTGGGTGTAGTAATTTCATGGCAGAAGACCCTGTCCAGTTTTAATACGCAGACATCCCCAAAGGGTTCATCCACAAGGTGGGCCTCAAAAATTTTTTCAGCAATTGTTTTTCCCATAATTTACTCCACTATTATGTTATTTCCCATCAAAATAATCTTCGCCATCTGCAGGGGTGACAACCCAATAGGCCTGGAAAAGTGTGTCTGACATATTCTGGATCACATGGGGAATCTGGGAAAAAAAAGATATGGAATCGCCGGCATGGATATCGTAGGTTTCTTCCCCGTAAATTAATTGGGCACTACCTGTAACGACAATCCCCAACTCACGCCCCAGATGCCCGTCACCTGAATCACCCCGTTTTTGACCCGGAGCTAACTCCAGAAAAAAAGCACTAAAGGAATGGTTTCCCTTTACCTGGCTTTCACCGCAAAGTTTTTCATATTTAAAACCCTTTCGCTGGTAGATTTTTCTTTCATCTTTCTTAATAATCTCAACCTTTGAGTGGGTTTCGTAATCTTTAAAAAATTTATTGGGGGACACCCCGTATACCTCCAATAATTGAAGAAGTGTATCCAGGGAAGGGGAAATTCTGTTCCTCTCGATCTGGGAGAGCAAACTGGAACTGACACCGGCCTTGGATACCACCTCCTTGATGGTCAAATGCTTTGAAGTTCTTATGGCCCGTAACAGAGCGCCCAGTTTTGTTTTCATATCCCTACCAATTTAAGTATAATTAATAATTATTTAATTATACTTAAATTGGTAGGTTGTCAAACTGTTTTTCCCCACCCTTTTCCCTGACGGACATTAAACCCGAGGCTACTCTGATACCAAAATATCAAACCTAAGTGATCCCTGGTGCTGGTATTCCAAAAGAAATCCTTGGAATTCTTTGATTAGGTTATTCTCCACTTCAATTTCATGAATAACTGCTTCTGTGTAATCCGTGTGCCTGATCACCGCACGGAACCGGGTGAGCTGATTTAAAAAGGTATCATTCAAGCCATAGGAAAGCTTAACACGTATTATTACAGTCTTCACCAGTTTAACCAAAGGTTTCAGTTCAAGGGCAGTGACCACGGCTTGGGAATAGGCCTGGATCAACCCCCGGATCCCAAGTTTTACTCCGCCATATTGGCGGGTCACCACTGCGGCAACCTGGGTCATCCCATGGCTGTGCAATACATTGAGCATGGGTTTGCCTGCTGTGCCCCCGGGCTCCCCGGCATCTGAGCTATGGTAAACTTCCCCCTTTTCCCCCACAATATAGGCCCAGCAATTATGGGTGGCTGTTTTATTCTCCTTTGAAATCTTTGTAATA
>DAOWDR010000489.1 GCA_030638935.1 Desulfobacteraceae bacterium
AAAGGCAAAAAGTGGAAAAAACATAAAAAAACAAGTGCTGCAAAAACCTAACCGGACATCACTGAAGGGTATTGGTAAATTGAAGGTTTTGGTATAATTTTTTTTCAGCCAATTTTTGTTCGGTGATGTCTTCACCCATTGAGATCAGCATATCCCCAGTTTCATCTTTGTCATCATAAATACCTGTTGACCGCCATGCAATAATTTTTTCATCACCGTTTTTTATTTGAATCGGATTTATATAAGAGTGGGATTCGATTCCCCATGCCTCTTTCCAGACGTTTTCCATTTCATCATACACTTCGGGTTTAAAAAAAATTTTAAACCAGTCACGATCAATAACTTCCTGAATTTTAAAACCTGTTAACTTTTCAGCCCCCTTGTTGAACATTACGATCCTATGTCTTTTATTAAGGCCGATAATAATTGCATTGCTATTCGTTAAAATTTTTTCAGATAGTTTGCTATAGTCTTTTAAGACTTTTAAAGCCTGTTTATCTCTGATGGATTGGGCTTCAAGGATTTTAATCTTTTCTGCTAACTCTTCATAAACTGGTTTTTCAGACATATGTAATCTCTTCTGATGTTAAACTGAGCCTATACTCAGATCGTAATACCTGCAATATTTCATAAAATCCCAAAACCAATATACTGCTGAATCGTTATCTTGGTAGATTCAATTAAAATAATAGCACAATAAATTGTTACCCAAAGCAAATTTGATTCCCGGAGTCTGTTTTGTATAGGGGATATCCATAAATTGAGCATATTAATATTGTTTTTGAGATCCAATTATTGGAACTTGATTTTTACCATGAACCTTTGTACACAGGCAGGATAAAACTTTAAAGAGGATATAGATGGGATTATATGAAAATTACATTTTACCAAAGTTGACCCACAGGGTTTGTTCTCAAAAAGATATAGCCCTGCAACGTGAAAAGGTTGTCCCTTTAGCAGAGGGAAGAATATTGGAAGTGGGTATTGGATCAGGATTGAATTTACCATTTTATGATCCTGGAAAGGTTGATCATATCTGGGGTTTGGATCCTTCAATACAATTACGAAAAATAGCAAAAAAAAAGCTGTTGAAATGCCCTTTGATGTCGATTTTATAGGCTTGTCCGGTGAAGAGATACCCCTGGAAAAGCATTGCATGGATACCGTATTGATTACCTATACCCTGTGTTCGATTCCCGACGTGTTTTTAGCTTTAAAAGAGATGAATCGGGTTTTAAGGCCCGGGGGCAGGTTGATTTTCTGTGAGCATGGTAAGGCACCCGATGAAAATGTTTATAGATGGCAGGAAAGAATTAATCCTGTCTGGACCAAAATCAGCGGCGGATGCAATTTGAATAGACCCATATCCAATCTTATAGAGGAGAGCGGATTTAAAATTTTAAATCTCCATACATTTTATAATAGCCCATTGAAAATATTGAGTTACAATTATCGGGGGGTTGCTGTTAAAGGTTAAGACTTCAATTCATAAAAATTTATTCAAGCGGGAATGTTCAAAATTCTGTGTCAAAGTTTCTGATTCCAATTTTACCTCAGATGCCAGCGGAAGTAAAAGTTAGATCCGAGAATGGGCCTCCGAACAGCCACATCGGAGGATTTGACTTTTTGCTGGAGCGGGTTGTTGGAACCATTCTTTCCCGTTACAAATATACCTATCAAATTCTTAATTCCTTATCCAGTCTTCCTTCAAAAAATATTGCAAGCTGAGAAATTGTCAGTGACCAGTTTTGAACGGGCATTGTCCATTTCTTACTGGCGTTCCGGATGCCCATGTAAAGCAGTTTTAAGAGGCTGTTCTGGTTTGGAAACGACCCTTTGGTTTTTGTCAGTTTTCGAAACTGCCGGTGCACGGCCTCAATGGTATTGGTGGTGTATATTATCCGTCTAATATCTTCAGGATATTTAAAAAAATGGCTGAGGCGCTCCCAGTTGTTCCGCCAAGACTTAATCACAATCGGATATTTGTCATTCCATTTATTTTCCAATGTATCCAGTTCGGCTTCAGCAAGATCTTTGTTAACTGCTTTGTATACTCGCTTGAGATCGACCATAAATTCTTTCTGGTTCTTAGATCCTACATACTTCAGTGAATTCCGGATTTGGTGTACTATACATAATTGCACCTCGGTATTGGGGAAGATAGTCTCAATCGCCTCTGGAAAACCCTTCAGGCCATCAACGCAGGCGATCAGAATATCGTTCACTCCTCGATTCGATAGATCTGTTAACACCTGGAGCCAAAAATTTGCTCCTTCATTATCCGATATGTACAGCCCTAGAACTTCTTTCCGGCCTTCAATGTTTACGCCAAGGATTGTGTAAACTGCCTTACTGCTGACTTTCCCGTTCTCTCGGATTTTATAATGAATGGCATCAAGCCAGACGATTGGATACACATTCTCTAACGGCCTGCCCTGCCATTCTTTAACAGTATGGATAATTTTGTCTGTAATAGTGCTCAGGGTGGCATTTGAAATCTCAATGCCATATATTTCCTGTAAATGGGAAGCCATATCGTTATAGCTCATACCCAGGCCGTAAAGGGCAATTATTTTTCGTTCAATTTCATCGCTCAGAGTCGTCTGATGTTTTTTAACTATCTGCGGAGAGAAGGTGCTATTCCGGTCACGAGGAGTTTCTAATTCAAAATTCCCATCTAAGGATTTGATAGTTTTTTTGCTTTTTCCATTACGGCGGTTGGCAGATATTTCTTGCCCGAGATGAGAATCCAACTCTCCTTCAAGAGCAGCTTCTGCAAGATTTTTTATTAATGATGTAAGGACACCATCTTTACCTGTGAAGGGTTTTCCTTCCTGGATACCTTTTAGGGCTTTTTGAAAATCAAAATCTGTGTTTTCTTCGGTCATGTCAGTTCTCCTTTTGAAGCTGACTATATCAGCTTTTAGTTAACTGACACAGAATTTTGAACGCCCTCATTCAAGCCGAATCATGATGTTATTCAAATGCTTAAAGAAAAAGATTTTATTGTTCATACCCTTGATTTGTCTGAATTACAGTTTCAAGAATTACTTCTTGAAAATCTTAAAGATACAGTTTGAAACCTTGCCTATTTGAAGAGTGAAAACAAATGCAAGTTATTCTTAAATATTTCATGCACCACTTGAGTTTGCACGAACAATTATTATGTAATAAGTTAATACTTTAGCAACATAGCTCCCCAGTTAAAACCAGCTCCATAGGCTGCCATAACGCATAAATCGCCTCGTTTTATTTTGCCATTTTTAATATTTTCATGGAACAGCAGAGGAATGGAAGCTGCCGAAAGGTTACCATATTTTGCAATGTTTGAAAGCCACCTCTTGTCTTCAATCAGAGGAGCATCATCCTTTCTCACAGTCACTTCCGAGCCCAGGCTACCTGCCACAAATGCGTTGATATTTTGGTTGGCCTGATGGGGTATGAACCAGTCAACATCGTTGTAGGTTTTTTTTGCGGTCTCCAGAATCTCCGTAATAGAGGATATGGTACCCTTGACGGCGTGTTTAAAAACTTTGCTGCCAAGCATATGGGGATGGGTATACCTATAATCGTCGTCGCTTCTTCCCCAGGTTTCACCGCAGGCACTGCTGTAAGCCAGGGTACTCAAAGGTTCTGTGTTACCGTTGGAGCCAAGTTGGCAGGACAGTATGTCACTGCCATCATCACTGCTGCTAAACACAAAGGCTGCCGCACCATCCCCAAATATCGGAGCTGCTCCCCGGCCTCTTGTGGTGAGATCTTGCCAGACACTCTGAATTTCAGCACCAACCACCAGAATATTTTTGTATGCCCCAGCCTTTATGAAGGCATGGGCCATTGATACCCCGTAAATAAATCCAGGACACTGTTGCATGATACTGAATGTTGGGGTTCCGTTCTTGAGTCCGGTCTTGTCGAAGGCATAGTTGCCAAGTCCTGGGAAATGATGATCCGCCGTTAGGGAAGCCCATATGCTACAATCTATGTCTTCCGGGATCAGGCCTGCATCCTCAATTGCTTTTATTGCGGCTTCGGCGGCTAGGTCAGAAGTGTTAATACCAGAGGATGGATCTTGTTCCCATTGATCTAATGTGATCCCCGGTCCTTCAAGACCATCTTGCCTTTTGTGCCAGTTGTCTATCCAGACCCTTTCTTTTATGCCGGTTCTTTTCAGAATCCAGTTTGAATCTGTCTCTTTGTTTTCATCTTTAGCCTTTTGGGCGAATTTTCTTGCCGAGTCCGTTCTTTTGTCATTCTTCCTACAAATTTCAACAAACTCCTTATTCGTAACAGACCTTCCTCCAACTACTGCCCCAGTACCGCACACTTTGATTCCCATATTTTTTATCCTTCAAGGGTTATAATGCGGTGCTGTCGAGTGACTCAAATTAACATACCGTTCTGCAAAGCATTCATTAGTATTTTCATCAGCTTACTAACAATATTTAAACTCTCTGTAAAGAGACAAGAAAATGACAGAAGGATAAAGCAATAGACACTCCTGCCCTGCTACTTTTATAATTTTTGTGTATTGGGTGTGAAAAGCTAAATGTATTTTTGTTGGATTATTTTAATCAGCCGATAATGTAAAAAATTGAGAGCATGATTCGAGTTATGACTAATTATCCTTGTCATAAGTATTCAAACCCTTGAATAATTTAGGATACCAAATCAATTGTGACTACTCTGGATGGTGAAATTTTGATAAAGCAAATTTTTTTCTGTAAATTGCCGGGCCAATTTCCTTTTATGCCGAACGGTTTAAGTTAATATATTTCTTTGAACACCACAAATTTTGTAACTACGTTCCAGGATAAATCAAGAAAAAAATCGGTTCCTCCCCTTCGGGGTCCCTCCCATTTTTTTCTTGACTTATCCTTCCACTTCGTTGTGTTTTTTGTGGGATTCAAAGAAAAATTTTGATGGGGGGCACCGGATCAACTATCCTCCTTGGGAAGATATCTTTTCCCCGTTTCCCATTCTTCACTGGTTTCTGATAAAATTGCGCTTACAAGCCTCAAAAGCGATGCTTCATTGGGAAATAGTGTGGCTACCCGAGTCCTTCGCTTGATTTCCCTATTCAACCTTTCAACCATGTTGGTGGATCGTAATTTTTTCCTTTGATTTCCCGGCAATGAAAATACCGTAAATCCTTCAGGAATATTAGTCTCCATCCATACTGATAGTTTTGAGGCTGATTTCTCGTATTTCTCGATACTTAAATCGAGCAACCTTTGGGCTTCTGCCTGATCAGGAGCATTGAAAATATTCCGAATATCATTCGCTACTCCTTTGCGCATGTCCAGTTTGGGAATATATGGAACCGCATTCCTTTGTAAATGTACCTGACAACGCTGCCAGGGAACACTTGGAAAAACTGACGTTAATGCTGCTTTTAAACCACTATGATCGTCGCTGGTAATCAGTTGTAGCCCATGAAGACCTCTCTTTTTCAGGTCCAATAAAAAATTGCGCCAGTGAACCTCTGCCTCACTCAACGATACACTGGTCCCAAGTACCGTTCTTTTCCCATCTTCCATCACACCGGTGGCAACCAATACTGCACAGGAGAGAACCATTCCATCTTGGCGAACTTTTTCATATCGGGCATCCATCTGGAGATATTTTATATGGCCTATTGGTCGGGTTCGCCATTTTTTAAGTTCTTCATCCAAAAGCTTTGATGCATTGCTCACCTGGGCGCTGCTGATTTCCAGGCCACATAATTTTTTGAGGACTGAGGTTACTTTTCGGGTTGATACTCCCTGAACATACATTTCTGCCATGGCAAGTTTGAGAGCCTTCTCGCTACGAATACCCTTCTCTAAGGCAGAGGGATAAAATTCAACGTCTCCCCGAACCTGTGGAACGTTCAGAAGAAGTTTGCCTAATTTAGAGATCACCGTTTTATCCTTGAATCCATTGGCATATCCTGTCCGATTGTCGGTTCGTTGCCAGGGCTGGGCATTTAAAACCGATGATCTCTCTGACTTCATGGCTTCATTGATGAGGATTGAGATGGCTTCTCCTAAATTTTCCATTCCGCCTGAATTTATGATTTCAAAAACTGTTCGAATTGTTGTATCCTTTTCCTGCTGGGTCATGTTTTTATTCCTTTTAGTTTGATTTGGTCGTTGAGCAAAAAAGAAATACTAAGTTTTGACCCAGCATTTTCAACCCCCCGGGATACTACTTCCCGGTACCTCTATTGAAAAATGAATTTACAGAAAGACTTTTACACTATTTATTGACGGGTGAAGCCTTACTCTTTCAATCTATAGGAATATTCATTTATTGCTTGGCAATGTTTGCAGCCTTCAATTTTCATGTTTTCATGGAAGAAACTTTATTAGCCAATCAATTTGGTGAGACCTATGAAGAATATAAAAAACATGTACCTCGATGGATCCCACGATTAACTCCTTATCGGGTGTAAATTATGACCGTTGAGGGAAGAGCTCCTTTTAAGTATAAACAGCAAGCCACGTAGATTCAAATTCCATTATATGGGAGAAGTCATAACAAAAACAACTCGCTACATAATTGGAGAAAAAATTCACAGATGCCCATTCTGAAATGGTGCAGACTATGTCCATGATTTTTCTCTCCAAATTCTGAATTTAAAAGCCCGGACTTTTATTAAATAAGTTCAGTTTTTCATTTTAATTCATCAAGAAATTTACATGTGATTCCCCTGTCCGGATCTGTTTGTTGTCTTGCCCTTTGTCGCCATTGCTGGTATTTGTTTGTTTATAGTTTAAAACAAGAACAAAGGAAGGTAAACGGTGTTTCAAGACGTCAAGGATGTTCAGAGCAGGATGGAGCAGACAGGGTATATCCCGACCAGGGAAATTTCAACCATTGTCTTTCTGGCCCAGGAAACCCAAAAGCCTGTTTTGATTGAAGGGCCGGCCGGTGTGGGCAAGACAGAACTTGCCAAGAGTATTGCAACCTGCCTGGGACATGAGATGATCCGTTTGCAATGCTACGAAGGCCTGGATGAGTCAAAGGCCTTGTATGAATGGGCCTATGCCAAGCAATTGCTCTACACCCAGATGCTTAAGGAAAAAATAAAAGATGTTGTCTCCACCACGGCCACCCTGGCAGAGGCCGTGGATGAGATCGCAAAACACGAGGATGCCTTTTTTTCCCATCGGTTTCTCCAGACCCGGCCACTTTTAGCCGCTATATCGTCAAAAGATCCGGTGCTCCTGCTCATTGACGAAATTGACAAATCCGATCCTGAATTTGAAGCCTTTTTGCTGGAGCTGCTCAGTGATTTCCAGGTCACCATACCCGAACTTGGCACCATTGCCGCTAAAAGCCGGCCCTTTGTGGTGTTGACCTCCAATAATTACAGGGATATGAGTGATGCCCTGAAACGGCGCTGCATCCATCTTTATATTGATTATCCAACCATTGAAACGGAAAAAGAGATCCTTAGGATGAAAATTCCCGGTATCCAGGAGCGATTGCTGGGCCGGGTGGTTGATACAGTGGCCAGGATCCGGGAACTGGATTTGAAGAAAAAACCCTGTATTTCCGAAACCCTGGACTGGGCAAACTCTTTGATGATTCTTCAACAGGATGATATCACGGAAGAATCGGTTTTTAAAACCCTTAACACCCTTTGTAAACACAAGGCTGATTATGGAGTGGTAAGGGCGAATATCCAGTCAATTTTAAAGGTCTGATCCTAAGGTTTATGGTCAATGTGATCTTAAAATTTGTATCCTGCTGCAGGGTTGATGATATGCGGATTTCCACCTCGGAAGTTCTGGATTGCCTCAATCAGTTGGAGTGTATAGATTTCTGTGAAGAGCCCCGGTTCAAAACCGTGCTGCGGGCTAATTTTGCCAAAAGCCGTAGGGAACAGGGGCAGTTTGACCGGCTTTACCATCTTTTTTTCCATGGAATGCAGACGGGCCTTCAAGGGGATGCAGTATTGCCCGAAGATGTTCTGGCCGGTGGGCCAGAGGCTGGATCGGATGCTGTACCAGAGGCTATACCAGAGGATAGATCGGATAAGATGGCCCAGCTTGTCCTGAAGCTAAGGGATCAGGAGGCTCCAAATGAATTGGACCAGACCCTGATGGATTTTCTGGCAGGCAATCCCCTGGCCTTTATCCAGGAGGTCAGGAACATACACAACCAGGATGAGAAGACAAACCAGTTATTTAAGTCAAACCTGGGTCAGCTTTCCAGCCGGCTTGAAATTATGCTCAGGATAAACCGCCTGAAAACAAAGATGGTGCAGTTTTTGGGTTCCAATGACAATTGGGTAGAAAAAGATGTCCATGGCCTGAAAAAGGCGGTTAACAGCCAACTGAACAAGGCCCTTGATTTTTTGAACACAGAGCCCGGGCTGGATAATGCAGGGCTCAGGGAAACAGGAACCCGTGAGCTTCACTATAAAAATCTTGGGGAGATTCCCTTTTCCAATCTGACTCCCAAGGAAACCCAGGCTGTCAAAGAGATCATTGACAAGCTGGTCAGAAAGCTGGAGGAGATAACCTCCCGCAGGTTTTCTTCTGCCAGCCGGGGCATGGTGGATGTGAAAAAGACCATCCAGCGATCTGTTAAATATCTGGGGGTGCCCGTTGAAATTGTGCACAAGGCCCGGCCCCTGCGCAAGGGAAAGATTGTGACACTTTGCGATGTCTCAGGTTCTGTCTGGTCTGCGGCCAGGTTTATGCTTAATATTTTATATTCCCTCCAGACCTGCTTTAGCCGGGTGAAAAGTTATGTGTTCATTGAAAAGCCCTTTGATGTCACTTCTTTTTTTATGTCCAATGAGCCCAATGAAGCCATAAAGCAAATTCTCAATGACATAAGGATAAACTATAATGCCAGGACCGATTATGGCATGGCATTTCAGCAGTTCCGGGACCGTCATTTTAAGGAACTGGATAAAAAGACCACCCTGATTATCATCGGGGATGCCCGTTCCAATTATCTTAATCCCCGTGAACCCTTGCTGGAATCCATGCGGGAGCGGTGCCGGCGTTTGATCTGGCTCAATCCGGAGCAGGAAAAATTCTGGGGAACCGGGGACAGTGAAATGATCCGGTACCAGGACCATTGCAACGAGGCCAGGGCCTGCGGCAATTTAAACCAGCTTATTGATTTTATTGAAGCCCTGGTCCTTTAAGGAGTGCAACCATGACAATCCCAACGAATACTGTGAAATCCATTGAAGCACAATTTTCCGATTTTGCCCTGGCCAATATTTTGCCCTTTCCCAGTCTTGGGAAGATTCCCTTTTTCCCGGAAAACACCTGGAAAAAAATGGGAAAGGAAAATTTGTTGGACCCGGCCCTGTTCAAGGGCCAAAATCTGGAAGCCTATTCCTGTCTGGCAATTACACGGGCCGGCAGAGCATTGGTGTACAAAGGGGGCAACCTTGGCATGGCCCTGTCCTGGATGATCCACCATCTGGTTGCCCGTTACCTGCTTGGGGATATGGATGATGGGTATAAGCCCCAAGGGCAATTGTCCGGGGCAATGGCAAATGGTGGGGCCACGGTGAGTTTTGCCGTGTCTGAACCCGAGACAGGTGCCCATCCCAAATACATGGCTGCCACGGCAACACAAAGCAAAACCGGTTATATCCTTAATGGGGAGAAAACCTATATTACAAACGGGCCCATTGCCAATGCATTTGTGGTCATTGCCGTGACAGGGTATGACAAAGAGAAAAAACAATTTTCCGCCTTTCTTGTCCCAAAAGAGACAAAGGGGCTTACAGTTTTGCCCCAGATGGAAATCGGTTTTTTTGAACCCTCGCCCCACAACGGCATCTGTTTGAAAGACTGTTGGGTGCCGGGCAATGCCCTTCTCGGGAGGAAGGATCATGCCCATGGTATGGTGCTTGCCTTCCGAAAGCTTGAAGATGCCGCCATGACCGGGCCTGTGACCGGGGCCATGGCTTTTCTCCTGGATGCTGTAGGGGAAATGGTCAATGGGGCAAAACTAGGCGACAAGGATGCAAAACAGCTCGGGGGGCTTGTTGCCATGCTGGAAACAGCAGACCTTTTGTCCTGGAATGCTGCCCTGGCCGTGGATGACCCGACCTCCCCGGGTCATGGGGCAATCCTTCTGCATTTTAGAGATCTGGTCGGTCAGTATCTGTCAGCCCTTGAAGCCCTGGTGGAAAAAATGAATCTGAGTCTGCCGGATCCCTTTGCGGTTCTGATCCATGATCTTAAATCATCATCCCGGATCGGCAAAAATATTTCCCTGATCCAACAAGAAAAACTTGGCCGGGCACTTCTGCAAAAATTTCATAAAAGTTAAATTATAGAGTTCGACATTATTTTTATTGACAAAATAAAAGCGTGACCCTATAAAAATGGATAGCCCTTAAATGATCAGGGCAAATTAACTCCATTTTTAGCAAGGGGCATCTATGACATTAACTAAAACCCAGATAAGAAAAAAAAATATTATTGATACCGCCACAAGGGTGTTTGCCCAAAGAGGTTTTCAGGAAGCCACTATTACTGAAATCGCAAAGGAGGCCAAAGTTTCTGAAGCCTCTATTTATGAATATTTTTCAACCAAGGAAGGGCTTTTATTCTCCATACCGGCAGAATCCAGTCACACTCTTTTTGAGGTCATGGCCTTTCACTTAAAACTGATCAGGGGTGCTGCCAATAAACTTAGGGCCATTGTATTTCTTTTCATGGATTCCTACCAGAATAACCCTGATTTTGCAGCAGTTCTCATGCTGTTCTTGAAACACAACAAGAAGTTTCTGGATACAAAGGGGCACCATGCCATTAAAGAAGGCATTAAACAGATTACACAGGTCATTGAAGAGGGAATTGAAAATAATGAATTTAGAAAGGACCTGAACCCCTACCTTGTAAGATCCATGATCCTGGGAACCATTGAACATCTGGTGACCAACTGGGTCATGACCGGGAATCCGGAAAATCTTACCGAATTTGTGGACCCCTTGATTGACAGCATTATCCAGGGGATTGAAGCCCAGACTCAAAAGTAGATTCGTTAAAATACTATTTGTAATATCATATGCAAGGAGATGTTTAAAAGAAGAGGCAATAGGCAAATAAACCCCGGACCCCATTTAAAGGAGATAGATGTGAAACAGACTTTACAGTATGAGGACAAACCCTGGCTAAGGTTTTACGATGAGGGAGTTCCAGAATTCATTGAGTTTGAGCCCACCTTGCTCCATGAGTTCCTTGAGATAAATTGCCAGAAGATTCCCCATAACACTGCCTTTATTTTCCAGGGATATAAAATCAGCTTCAAGGAATTTAACGACATGGCCAATGGGTTTGCCTCCTTTCTCCAGGACAAAGGGGTACAAAAGGGGGATGCCGTGTCCATTCTTCTTCCCAATGTGATTCCCTGCCCGGTTGCCTTTTATGCCATCATGAAAATCGGCGCCATCGCTGTGA
>DAOWDR010000314.1 GCA_030638935.1 Desulfobacteraceae bacterium
CCTTTATTATGGGCGCAAAGAATCCTGAAGCTGTCCAGATTGTCCAGACCGTTTAAAAGGCAGGTCTGCTCTGTCAAGGGGGTATATCCCCTGGTAATATATTTTTCAATGATCTGATCAAGACGCCCTTCTCTTCCGGTATCTTCAAACCCGATATCCGAATATTGGCCACAGGATAAAATAGTTTCCATTGTGTTGACATCATTCCGGTTAATGGCCCTGGCCAGGTTTTCAATACCTGTTTTCCCCCTGGATCTGAAATTATAATCCAGAAAAACCAAATGGGGGCCAAGCCCTTTTACCCGGCAGATATCATTAAATACAGCTCCTGCCTGCACAGGTGACAATTGATTTTTATCCCCCAATAAAATCACCTTTGCCTCAAGGGGAATGGCCTCTAACAGCCTTGTCATCAAAGCAATATCAATCATTGATGCCTCATCCACAATCACCACATCAACGTTTAAGGGATTTAACTTTGTGTAAAAAAAACCGCTTCGCCCTTTTAATGGTTTTAATACCGAATGAATGGTGCGCCCGTCATTAAGCCTTGCGGCCGCCTTTCCCGTAGGTGCCACAGATATGATTCTTAGCGGAGAAGTTTCACAGAACCCTGCATATTGATCCAGAAGGCTCTTAATCATTGTGGTGATATATGTTTTTCCAGTACCGGGACCCCCAGAAATCACCACAAAATTATGGGCCAATGCTTTTATAACCGCCTCTTTTTGTTTTCCCACATGTTCTGGATTCTGTCCTAAAAAAAGGGAGTCCAGGTGTTTGCGGACAAACCCATCATCCATTGGTGCTGGTGATCTATCCGCCCGGCAGCACAAATTATGCACCAGACGTTTCTGAAAATCATAATATCTGGACAGATACAGGTTGCCCCTCGAATCCAAGACCAGGGGAAATGCCATTTCCGGGCATAGCTCACCAGGACTGTCAGCCTCTGTGGCTTCCTTGCGAGTTTGATCTTTCCCCACCATGGCAGCTCCTGCCAGAGTATTTTCCCATTCTTCAAAAGAAGGCAATCTGATGAAGGCGTCTTGTTCAAAAGCCTTTAGGCTGGTGCCGGCCTCTTTTTTAAGATCCAAACAAATATGACCATCTGCAAGCGCCTTTGACACCAGGGCACAGGATACAAGGACTAAGGGGGTTGTTTCGCCAAATGCATCGGCCATGGTTTTCGCAAAATAATAATCCAGATGGGAAACCAATTGAAGATCATGTAAGGTGGAAAGATCAAGTTTTAATTGCAGTGTCATATTCCTATCCCTGATGGTAAAACCTGGGGGCTTTTGTACCAGCCTTTTTTAAAAAAATAAAGCTTAGTCTTGGAGCTGCTTTATATGCTTAGTAAAAAACCAGCCTGGCATTTGGTAATTTTTCTTGATTCATTCCAAAGGATTTACTACCATCACCAACCAGGCCTGTCCATTACTGATGTTCATGCTTGCATGTTTAACCCTTAAACCAGCTCAATATAATATGACCACCCTGAAACTTAAGCTTCTTTTTACCGATAGAAAACAGATTATAGAAGATATTACAAAGGTCATCAGCCTCAATAATCTGAACATTATTTCCATGGAAGTGGAAAATAAAAATAGTCAAACACAGGTCTACATAGAGACTCGAAGTTCAAACAACTCTCCTTCCCCTGGAAAAACAATTGAAAGCCTTGACCGAATTCAGGATCTAATTGCCATTTCCCGTATAAATTCCATGCCCCTGGAAATCAGGGAAAAACGTCTAAAAGTTATACTGGACAGTACAAGCGACGGCATTATATCCATTGACAAGAACCAATATATCACCTTTATCAACCCAGTGGCAAAACAGATGTACGGATGGGATCTGCCCAAATTAACAGGAAAAAAAATTACAGATCTGCCCATGGAAAACCATGACCTGCTGGACTGCCTTGAAGGTAAATCCTTCCATAATCGAAAACGCAATGTCATAACCCGGAACGGACGATTTCAATTTTTTTCCGCCGGCATCCCAATCATGGACAGCACGGGAGAGATTACCGATGCCATAGAAATCATGCGGGATATGAAACAAATAAAAGAGTTGGTCAATGAGGTTACCTCCCCGTCCCAGTTCACCTTTAGTGATATCATCGGTACCAGTGCCCCCATTATGGATGCAATAGGTTTTGCCCAGAAGATCGCTGGGTCGACCTCTGTTGTTTCCATCCGGGGAGAAAGTGGTACAGGCAAAGAATTATTTGCCAAGGCCATCCATGCACAAAGCAAACGTTCGGGAAAATTTGTGGCCGTCAATTGCGCAGCCCTCCCGGAATCACTGCTGGAAAGCGAATTGTTCGGCTATGAAAAAGGAACCTTTACCGGTGCAAAAAAAAATGGGAAACAAGGGCTCTTTGAAATTGCAGATAAGGGAACCCTGTTCCTGGATGAAATCGGTGACATGCCCCTTGGCGCCCAGGCAAAGATTTTGCGGGTAATCCAGGAGAAAAGTATCAGGCGAATTGGCGGGATCATGGAAATCCCCGTGGATACCAGAATCATCACTGCCACAAGCCGGCTCATCGAAGAAATGATCAAAGAAAATAAATTCAGGGAGGATCTCTACTACAGGATCAATGTGCTTCCCATCCATGTCCCGCCTTTAAAAAATCGGTACACGGACATTCCGGCCCTTACAGATCATTTTTTATCACGAATTGCCAAACAATTGGGAAGCATCCCGAAAAAATTATCTGAAGCTGCCATGGACAAACTGATCAATCACAACTGGCCGGGAAACATCAGGGAATTAAAAAATGTAATTGAACGGGGATCCATTATTTCAGACAAGGATATAATTGATGCCAATGCCATCCTGTTCGGACATGAAATTGAGAAGACCATCAGGGAGCTGCGATTATCACCTGTCTCCGATTTGCAATCAATGTCATTAAAAGAAAAGGTGGGCAAATTTGAAAAAAAGATTCTTGAATCTGCCCTGACCCAATACCCGAGTATCCGAAAGAGTGCCAGGGCTCTAAAAATATCCCATACCGCCATGCTCAATAAAATAAAAAAGTACGGGATCTCAATTAAATAACTATGAAATCACGGGGACCGGGTTTTCCTCTTTCCCAGGATACATTTCTCCGGTCCCGGACCTTCCGCCGGTTACTCTTAAAGGACAGACTTACAATAACCCCATCCCGCACACTTTTCCTTCTGTCATAGGAAGATTTACGTCTCTCTTTTTTCAGTTTTCTTGTAATGGTTTTTCTTCGCCTGGAAAACCCCCGTATCTCATCGGGAGACTCTACAGCCTCTTTTTGGATGGGTAATAATTTATAGTCAAATACCATGGTATTTTCCAAGCGATTTTAAGGTTAATATTTCACCTACAATACACTTATGGTATCGTCAATTGTGATATACCCCTTTAATTATTTTTTTTTTCTATCATCAATATGCTTATGAATTCTCAAAAAGGGAATATAAAGGGAATCAATTGTTTCTATATGGTTGATGAGCCAATCCCGCTGTTCCAGTATTACTTCCAGTGTCAGGTTGTTGATATCTTCGGCTATCTCTCTTCGCAAACTGATAGAACTCCTGATGAATTGTCGATGGGCTTTGGTATGGCTGTCAAAATCAGGATATCCCCTTTTCTTCAGGATTTTTTCTTCCCGTGAAAAATAAAGTTTACTAAAGTCATTTATATCGGAAATCATACTGATATACTCTTTGACATCGGCGCTGGTATTTTTCATATCAATGAGTTCGTTAAACATCTCAAACATTTTTTTCTGGCATTCATCGATCTCCTCAACATCTACGCTGTATTTAGAGTCCCATTCTATCTTTTCCATATCTGTCATTTTTATCTCCTTTAACCGTTTCTTTTTTTACCAATCCATAGGGTTCCCAAAACAGCCATGGAAATTATCACAGCCGTGACAACAGTAAATACAAGTCCATTACTTCCATATCGTGGGTAAATCACAAAGGGAACCAAGTACATATACAAAAACATGTGAAAAATACCAATACAGACAATGCGAATCCATACTTTTTTCATTCAAGCCTCACAAGAAGCCTGGCATGAATATTGTCAAACCCACCGTTTGACATGATCAAAACAAGATCATTTTCCCTTAATTCCGGGACAAGATAGTCAAGCACCCTGTCCGGTGTCTCAAAATGATATGCGTCTCCCCCCTTCCCATTGATGTCAGCCACCAATTGCTCCGGGGAAAACCGCTGATCTTCGGGAATATTTTTCTTCACACAGGGATTGCAGATTAAAACCCGGTCTGCAGCTACAAAGGCCTCTGGATATGTCTGCTGAAAAAAATAACGCATGCTGGTATTGGTTCTGGGTTCAAACACGGCAATAACCCTGCCCTTTTCATAAAAAGGTTTAACAGCAGCAATGGTTTCTCTCACCGCCGACGGGTGGTGGGCAAAATCATCCATAATAGTTAACCCCCGCTTAATACCACGGATTTCCTGGCGCCGCTTTACCCCGGAAAAGGTAGCAAGGGCTTTTTGAACCAGGGTATCAGGTATACCCAACTTTTTTGCAACAGCAACACAGGCCAGGGTATTCATCAAATTATGACGTCCCACAAGCCCTGTTTCAATACCAAAATCCTGGCCTGGTCCCTGAATTCTGGCCTGGGTCCTGGCTGCTTTTTGAGTATGTTCGGAAAACCAAAAGTCACCGCCCTGCCCGTAGGTTTCAACCTTTGCCGTGCAACCCTCAAGTATTTGGTTCAGATTTTCATTTTCCATGGAAGCAATGATATGGCTGGTTGGCTCTATTTTCCTGACAAAGTTAGAAAATATATCCCTGATATGGTCGATATCTCTAAAAATATCGGCATGGTCAAACTCCACCCCGGTCATGATGGTGATGTAGGGGTCATAGTGCATGAACTTGGGGCCTTTATCAAAAAAGGCTGTATCATATTCATCCCCTTCTATGACCATGTAGTCGCCGGAACCTAGTTGAAAACTGGAATTAAAATCCCTTAAAATTCCCCCAACCAGAAAAGAAGGGGAAAGCCCGGCTGTTTCAAACAAGTGGGCCATGATGGATGAGGTGGTGGTCTTGCCGTGGGTGCCTGTGACAAGGATGATCTTCTTTCCCTGGGCAATGAACTGATTCACGGCCTGGGGCATGGACAGGTATTCAATTTTTTGCTCAAGCACGGCTTGAGCTTCTATATTTTCCCGTGTCACGGCATTACCGATAATAACAAGATCCGGCTCATGGGCCAGGTTTTCAGGATCAAACCCTGAAAAAAGTCTGACCCCTTTTTCAGCCAGAAAATCGCTCATGGGCGGATAAACATTCTGATCCGATCCAGTAACCTGATACCCCATTTCCTTTAAAATGCAGGCAAGGGTTCCCATGCCGGTTCCGCAAGCGGCAACCAGGTGTATCTTTTTAATTTCCTTCCTCTCCATTAAAGATCTGCCATGGCCGCCCTGGCAGCCTCAATGGTGGTATCAATATCCTCGTTGGTATGGGCCAAAGAGACAAAACAGGCCTCAAACTGGGAAGGTGCCAGATAAACACCACGGGTCAACATACCCTGGTAGAATTTGGTAAACCGGTCTAAATCACAGGTCTTGGCGTCTTCAAAATTATATACATCCTTTTCAGTAAAGAAAAAACCTGCCATGGACCCGATGTGACCGGTCTTCATTGGGATTTTGGCATCGTCAGCTGCCGCCTGCAATCCCTGGATCAAACGATGAGTTTTTCTATCCAGTTCAGCATAGACAGCATCATCCTTAAGAACAGTCAGAGTCGCAATTCCGGCAGCCATGGCCAAAGGATTCCCGGACAGGGTTCCTGCCTGGTAGACAGATCCCACCGGCGCTATCTGATCCATAACCTCTTTTCTTCCCCCATAGGCACCAACGGGCAGTCCACCACCAATGACCTTGCCAAAACAGGATATATCAGGCGTGATATTAAAATACCCCTGGGCAGATCCTTTACCAACCCTGAATCCGGTCATAACTTCATCAAAAATAAGCACAGATCCGTGTTGGGCTGTCTTTTCCCGCAGGCTTTCAAGGAAGCCCTCCCTAGGGCTCACCATGCCCATGTTACCTGCAACAGGTTCAATAATCACCCCGGCCACCTGGTCTCCCTTTTGGGCCATGAGCTTTTCAAACCCTTCAATATCATTGTATGGCAGGGACAGGGTGTTTGAAATAACCGCTTCCGGGATCCCAGGACTTCCGGGAATGCCAAGGGTTGCCACCCCTGATCCGGCAGCCACCAGTAAGGTGTCGGCATGACCGTGGTAACATCCGTCAAATTTAATAATTATATCCCGCCCAGTATACCCCCTGGCCAAACGAATGGCGCTCATGGTGGCTTCCGTACCGGAATTAACCATGCGGATCATGTCCACCGAAGGTACCATATCGACCACCAGCTGAGCCAGTTCGGTTTCAAGGGCAGTGGGGGCACCAAAACTGGTCCCGGTCTCAAGCACCTTTTCAAGGGCCTTAATCACTTCAGGAGGCCGATGCCCCAAAATCAACGGTCCCCAGGAAAGAACATAATCAATATAGGCATTTCCATCCACATCATAGAGACGGCTTTTGTCACCCCTCTCAATAAAGACCGGCTGACCGCCCACAGAGCCACAGGCCCTGACAGGAGAGTTTACCCCGCCCGGGATAAGTGCTTGTGCCGCATTAAACAACATATTAGATTTTGAAGTTTCCATATGATTTTCCCTTATATATTTATGTCCTGATATTATATCCCTAAAAGGACTGAATATACCAGACCTGCATTTAAAGGGTCAACCGGTTTATTGATCCATCCGGAAAAAGACAAAAAAACATTGACATCCTGGTAGATCACTGTTATTTTCCTGGCGTTCAATTAATGGGCCGTTAGCTCAACTGGTAGAGCAACTGACTCTTAATCAGTAGGTCCCGGGTTCGACTCCCTGACGGCCCACCATTAATTACAAGGCTCTTGGCGATATTCGTTAAGAGCCTTGTTGCTTTTTAAGTCAAAAATTCTACACATGTTCTACAAAATAAAAATCTCAATATCTCTTTCGCATAGTCTGCTATATCCTATATTATCAGGAGTTTTCAAGATAATAAGTGTTTGTTTTTTGCAAAAAAGGCAACATTAGGACTCTATGTCATTTTTAATTATTGCTATACCATTAATTTTTTGATAGCGACTTGTTATCCAGTCATATCTATATAAAAAACAATGTTGTTGAAGTCATGGTTA
>DAOWDR010000596.1 GCA_030638935.1 Desulfobacteraceae bacterium
AAGAAACCCGGCCTGGTTGAGCAGATCTTCCACAAGCCCTTTTAAGGGGGTATCAGAAGAGGGCTTGAAAACCACGGCATTTCCCACGATAAAGGCCTGGCAAATGGGAACGATGGCCTGGTAAAAAGGATAATTCCAGGGAGAAATCAGCAAGGCCGTGCCCAGGGGTTCAAAATAAACCTTTGATTTTTTCCCCATCAGGGCAAAGGGAGTCGGCACCTTTCGATCGGACAAAACTTTGACAGCATTTTTTTCCAGATAATCCAGAAAATCCAACACCCCGAAAATTTCTGCTGTAATGGCATCAAACCTAGATTTTTTCGTATCTGCCTGGAGTCGGTCAAGGATATATTCCTGGTTTTTAAGAATAACAGCCTTTAGGTTTGAAATAAACTGGAGCCGTTTTTTCACCCCCCAGTCCCGGATTTCAGGCCCTGCTTCTTTTGCCTTTTTGTAAAGTGCTTCCACATCCTGGGGTTCTGGATTATCAAGCTTGATGGGCTCTTCTTTGATGGGAATTCCATCCTCGTTAACAAGAAATTTGGGGTGCCAGCCAATGACATCATAGACCTTTTTGCCCTTATAACCCGAAGCGGTAAGATTGGCATAATATGGGGACAGGGTTACCCCTTTAAGGCCAATTTCAATCATCCTAAGACCGGCTCCGATAAAAGAGGGAAAGGAATTGCTGTGGTTACACAATTTCATAAGCAGGACAATGACCCATTTGGGCATCCACCTTAAAACAGAGAAGAGCATTTGCAAACCCGCAAGGTCATCCGGATCCATATATTTTGCCATCCGGTCAATGTGATCGATACAGCCGGTGGATGAAAAAGAGGGGGAGGCATCGGTTCCCGGAAGAATCACATCACCTGTTTTTAACAGCCCCTTTAACTGGGATTTGGAAAAATATTTTGAAATCATCATTTTTTTAGACTGGTCATGGTTCATTTTATCGGTTCCTTAATATGCTGGCGCTGGCTTTTTTGGAAAGGGCCATGATGGTTAATGACGGGTTAATCCCCGGGGCATTTGGAAAAATACTGGAATCTGCCGCAAAAATATTTTTATACCCGTGGAGCCTGAATTCCGGATCAATCACCGAGCAGGAAGGATCCGTACCAATGGCGCAACATCCCATCAAATGCAGCCCAATGGCAAACCGGCCGTGGACGATCTCCTTTGCACCGGTGCTTTTGAATATATCATCAATAACCTTTGAACCCTTTTCATAGCGGCTGATGTCTTCCGCATTCTGTACCTTGCGGATCATGGCTTTTCCCTTGCGGCTCACCTTGATCCGGCCCGGATTGGTATCCCGGGTACAGACCTCGATACAGGCAAAGTGGGAAAGTTTCTCCATATATTCATGGTGTATCCGCCCAAAATCAGGCACCAGCAGGGCAATGCCTTCGGGTCCGGCATAGACATTTTCCAGCTTAAAGCCTTCCTTTCTAAAACCCTTGTCATCGGATTTAAAGGCCTGGAAAGCCCCTGTATGGGAGTTTATTTTTTCGTCATAAAGACCAAAACTCATGAACTGGGGATGGCAGAAGAACCCTTGTCCTAGGTGGGGCAGTTTTTTACCAAACCCGGAATTAAGCAGCAGCCTGGCATTACCGATTGCCCCGCCCCCCAGGACCAGATTCCGGGTGCGATAGGAGACCTCTCCCCCCATTGCATCAACGCCGATCACACGGATATCCCCCTTGTTTTCGATGATCTGGGTCACCTCAATCTCCGATGCCAGGATCAGCCCGTTTTCCAAAGAGGTTTTCAACACAGTTTCAGGGGTGCTCTGTTTGCTTCCAAGGCGGCATCCGTTGAGGCATTCAATGCAGCAATTGCCCTCTTCCAGGCGGCAGTTACTCTGGGCCCGACGCAGAGGAGCATTGTTAAACTCAAGGTTCTTAAACCCCTGGTCAAATATTTCGGCATTTTTGTTTCGAAATTTGGCAGGAATTTCCTGGATCTCTATTTCCGCTTCAGCAGCATCATACCAGGAGGCCATATCCGCCACCGTAAAATCTGCTATTCCGGAAGCCGATCTCCAGTCATCCAGGGCAACATCGTCAAACCGGTCCACAAGGGCCTGGTTCACGATGGAACCGCCCCCCACCACCTTGGGCCTTAGAAATGCAATCTTGGCGTCATGGCCAAGCTCCAGCCCGCCGGACCAATACATCTGGGAGGTTCCGTCAAGACCGTTGCTAGGATAGGTTCTGCGCGTATAATGTTTGCCAGCTTCCAGCATGAGGCAGTCAGCGCCTTCCTTACACAGGTCATTGGCGATAAACGGGCCTGAAATGCCGGCCCCCACAAAAATAAAATCAAATATGCGAAAATGATCCTTTGCCACCCTTACCTCCTTATAAAAATGCATGGCCCTGCCCACGATATGTGGGTGTTGTGCCGATAATTTTATTGTTCTTTACCAAATAAAGCTGGTTGAACCGCTCGCAAAGCTCCCCGGCCTTGGCATGTTGAAAAAAGATTGGATCACCAAGGGAAAGCTTGGGGCAATCCCTTGGCAGTTTCAAAGGCGTCTGGACTTCTCCGGCGCCTTCCATGGGCAAATATTGCATCCCCTGGGGCAGAACCGGCCAGGGAAGCCGATTGGCATTGACCTCGCCGGACCCCACATAACCGCCCCCCTGGCAGGTGACCACATTTTTGACAGGAATCCGTGTCACCTGGAGGCCGAAAAAGGCTGCCGGTTCAAAATAAACATCATGAAAATAACGAAACAAACCTGGTGCAAAAAAAGCAGAGCCTGCAGTGACTTCGGTAACAGAATCATCCCTGCCCGTTGAAACAAGGCTGCCGCTGCCGCCGCCATTTACCACGGTAAGGGGAATGCCCTCGGACCGGAGCTTGTCCACGATCATTTTACGGCGATGGGTCAGCTCTTTGACAGATTGTTGT
>DAOWDR010000251.1 GCA_030638935.1 Desulfobacteraceae bacterium
ATCGAAGCCCTCAAGGATGCCAATATCCCCCTGGTCATGCAGTACAAGAATATGAAAGACGGCAAGACCAAAATACCTGCCGGGTTTGCCCTGCCCGGGGAGATGCAGGAGGAAACCGGGGTCATTATTACCTCTTTATGGCCCAACGGGGAAACCCTGATGAACGAGCTTGAGAAATATTTTTATGAAAAAATGTTTCTCAAACCCTATGAGGAATTTGAAAAAATCTATTATTACCTCATGGAAAAAATTAAGGATATGGAAATTAAGGAAGAACTTACGGAATGGTTTTTCAAGGCAAAATCCCGGAAGCGGACAGATCTTGAGACCTACAAGTTTGACCGAAATTTTCTGTCCAATGCCTGCCCCCTGGGATCTGCCCATCTGGCACAGATCATCAAGGCTAAGGGTCCCAATACCCTGGTCTCTTCCGCCTGCGCCTCCACCACACTTGCCGTGGGCATTGCCGAAGACTGGATCAGGGTGGGCCGTTGCAAGCGGGTATTGGTGGTAGGCGGTGAAAATGCCACCTCTTCCAAGCAAAACCAATGGATTGGTTCGGGCTTTTTGGCCCTGGGGGCCGCCACCATTAAAAAAAGGGTTTCTGAAGCAGCCAAACCCTTTGACGAGGACCGCAACGGCACCATCCTTGGGTCCGGCGCCGTGGGCCTGGTCATTGAAGACCGGTCCAGTGCAGCCAAACGCGGCATGAACGGCCAGTGCGAGATTCTGGGCACCCACATTGCCAATTCAGCTTATCACACCTATAATATTGACGTTCCCCACATGGCCCGGGAGATGAAAAAATTCATCACCAAGATGGAACGGCAGACCGGCCTTCAAAAACAAGACTATGCAGACAAATTGCTCTTCATGTCCCACGAAACCTATACCCCGGCAAGGGGAGGCAGTGCAGATGCAGAAGTGACAGCCCTGGAAGCGACTTTTTCAGAGTATCTGCCCAAAATCTGTATCTCCAATACCAAGGGATTTACCGGCCATACCCTGGGGGCAGCCATTGAGGATGTGGTCCTGGTCAAGGCCTTGCAAAAACGAAAGGCACCCCCCATTGCCAATCTTAGGAAAATACCAGCCTCTTTCAGGAAGCTGAATTTTTCCGGCCAGGAGAAAATTGATTCTGAATATGGCCTGCACCTGTCAGCCGGGTTTGGTTCCCATTTTGCCTTTATGTTTGTCAAACGGGTGGAGGAAAATCCAATCAAAGGCAATCTGGTCTATCATAAATGGCTCAGAAAAATAACCGGTTCCCAAAAGCCCGAATTAAAGGTGATTGACAATACTCTCTGCGTTGTGGCCGGGGACCAGGAAACCCTAATGCCGGACACGAACAGGCCTGAAAAGAAAATACCCTCGGAACCGGTCCGGATACCAGCCATGGCAGCAGCCCAGGAAACCGCTGTCGCAGCGAGCACTCCAGTCATTCCGGTATCTTCTTCTGTGCTGGAACCTGGCGCTGTACCCATAGCAAAGGTAAAAACGATAATTGCCGATCAGACCGGGTATGCAGCGGACATGCTGGAAGATGGTCTTGATCTGGAAGCGGATCTGGGGATTGACACGGTAAAACAAGTGGAAATATTCGGCAATATTGCAGCAGCCTTTGGTTTTTCCGTGCCCGATGATCTGAAACTCAGGGACCTGAACACCATTGAAAAATTGGGAGCCTATGTTGCAACCCGGGTGGATATCTCCGTTGCCGCCCCCGCTCCCCCCGCTGACGCTGCTGACTCTGGCGCACCTGCCATTCCCACGCCTGCCGGTCCTTCCAATGCCATTGAGACGGTTAAAGAGGTTATTGCCGAACAGACCGGATATGCATCGGATATGCTGGAGGATGACCTGGACCTGGAAGCGGATCTGGGCATTGATACGGTGAAACAGGTGGAAATTTTTGCCAAGATAGCATCCACCTTTGGTTTTTCAGTTCCCGACGATTTAAAGCTTCGGGACCTGAACACCATTGAAAAACTGGCAGCCTATATTGGTACCCGGGTGGAAACACCAGCCGGGTCAGTTGCCGGGTCAGTTGCCGGGTCAGTTGCCGGGTCAGTTGTCGACTCACCTGCCCCCAAGGTTGCTGACCAGTCTTCACAACCCGAGGTAACTTCCCCTGGTACGCCCAATGCCATTGAGACAGTTAAAGCGGTTATTGCCGAACAGACAGGATATGCAGCAGATATGCTGGAGGATGATCTGGATCTGGAAGCAGACCTTGGCATTGACACGGTAAAACAGGTGGAAATTTTTGCCAAAATTGCCTCCAGCTTTGGTTTTTCAGTGCCCGATGACTTAAAGCTCAGGGACCTGAACACCATTGCCAAACTGGCCGATTATATCCATTCACGAACCAGTGCAGAGCCCTTTGTTGATATCTCTAAATCGGTTTCTGCCACACCTATTTCTAAACCAGTTGAACCGGTTGTACCCGCTGAAACAGCACTTGGGGAGGAGATTGCACCTGGGGAAACAGCCGGTCAAATTTCCGGAAACAATGCCATTGACGAAGTGCGGCAGGTGATTGCCCAGCAGACCGGGTATGCCACTGATATGCTGGAGGAGAACCTGGACCTGGAAGCGGATTTGGGCATTGATACGGTAAAACAGGTGGAAATTTTTGCCAAAATTGCCTCCGCATTCGGTTTTTCAGTGCCCGATGACTTAAAGCTAAGGGACTTGAACACCATTGCCAAACTGGCCGATTATATTAATCAAAGAACCCAGGCAATCACTCCCCCGGAAAAAGAGTCCATCCCGGTTACAGGATCAGGAACCCAGTCTGATACGGCTTCCCCTTCCGGTGCTGTTGGTGCCCTAGTGGATGAGATCGGATCATCAAAAGATGTGTTCCCGGATGTGACCTCCCCCATTAAACGCCTGGTGGTGCGGGTGGATGAGGCAGAGATGCCAAAGGCCTCCGGCAGAACCTTTAAGGGGAAGAAAATTATAGTTTCCCTGGACAGCCACGGGTTTGCTGCTGCTGTTATTAAGCGGATAAAGGAGCTTGGCGGCGAGGTCATCACCATGGGGGCCAAAAATAGCAAAAATCCTGTGGATCTTGATTTGGATCTTACAGATATAAAGGGAATGGAAGAGAGCCTTGGGGCATTTAAAACCAAAACTCCGGTGGTGAACGGTTTTATCCACCTGGCTCCCCTGGATTATTATTTTGCCGGCAAAAATTTAGCCCAGGCAAAAAGTTCTGCCCCAGCACTGGATGAGGAGCTGAACACCACCATAAAGTCGGCGTTTGTTCTTATTAAAAGTTTGTTTGAGACCCTGGATAACAAAGAGAATATCATGGGAACCATTACCTTTGATTC
>DAOWDR010000655.1 GCA_030638935.1 Desulfobacteraceae bacterium
CAGCCGGAACCCTTTTCTTCGACCAGTTCGTTAAATGCCACGAAGAAATATACACCGTTGGTATCCCGCATATCCAGGAGGCCCTTGCCTTCCAAGGATGCTTTGATAGGATGCATCACCATTATGCCGTCAAGGTTGTGGACCCAGATATATCCGGCACCGCCTCCAAACCTGAAGGGTCCGTCGGGATCTTTCAGTTCCGGGAAGGCACCATCCCCTTTGGCTTTGAGCAGTTCAGCCGCAGCGAGAACTTTTTCCTTGCAAAGCTTAGGGGTCAGAGATTCAGAAAAACCAGTTGAGCTGAACAAGACAACCATAACCATACCGAGAAAAAGTGATAAACTTCTTTTTTGCATGTCTTTCTCCTTAATAAATATGTTATTTAGTGATACTCATTTCCCCCGCAAATAACTATTGGGATACAAGCGTTTTTTAAAGATATGAACCTGCTGAACCACAAGTTTATATTTTAAACTTATCCACAGTTTTCTGCAACCCGGTAGCAAGAGTTTTCAGGCCAGATGCATTGTTTTTCACCTGGTCACTGCCGGTGGAGAGTTCCTTGCTGAAAACATTTACTTCGCCGATATCTTTTGCAATTTCATTGGACACACCTGAACTCTGGGCCACATTCTCATTTACCTCCTGAAGCCCCTGGGACGCCTGGCCCATGTTCATGGAAATCTCCTTGGTTGTGGCTGACTGCTCTTCAACTGCGGCGGCAATGGTTTCTACAATTTCATTAACATTTTCAATGATTTGGGAAACCCCTTTAATTTCTTCAACCGTATCAGAGGTACTATTTTGTATGCCCATGATGCGGTTTTTTATATCATTGGTTGCCGCAGCAGTTTGAATGGCCAGCTCTTTAATCTCCGATGCCACAACCGCAAACCCTTTTCCGGCTTCCCCGGCCCTGGCAGCCTCAATGGTTGCATTGAGTGCCAGAAGATTTGTCTGTTCAGATATCTCTGAAATCACCTCGGTTACCTTGCTGATCTCCCTGGCAGAGTCTCCTAACTCATTCACTTTATTGGTCGCACTTTCCGCCCGTAAAACAGCCTCCTGGGTAATGGTTCTTCCTTTGCCTGAATTGGTTGCGATTTCGTTAATAGATGAATTGATTTCATCCGAGGCAATGGAAACCGTATTTACATTAGTTGCAGCCTGCTCACAGGTTGCAGCTACGGCATTCATATTGGAGCTCATCTCTTCTGCTGCCGCAGAAACCGATTCAGATTTTTCTGTCATATTGGACGCACCGTCGGACATGGAAGCGGATAGAGTACTCAAATCCTTGGAAGATTGAGTTAGCTGCCCTGCAAAATCTGTAACCTGACCGATCATTTCCTTTAAATTTTCCACCATGGTATTGGTGTCCTTGGCAAGCTCACCCAGCTCATCCTTGGATTTGATGTTCACAGTCTTCTGAAGGTTGCCCGCTGCAATTTGCCTTGTGATGTCGGCAAGGGCTGTAATATTTTTGGTCAGGTACCGGCTGATAATGACACCTAGGATTATGGCGATTAGAACAGCTGCAATGGTCAGGATGACCAGAAAGGTGGTGCCGCCGGCTTTAACCTTTTCCGAAGCTGCCAGAGCCTCGGCCATCTCTTTTTCAGCACCCAGCACAAGCAAATTTAAATTTTGGGTTATTTTTTGTGCTGATTCCCTTAATGCTTTGTCCTTTTCCTGCTTGGTGGTTTCCAGTATTTTATAAACCGGTTTGATATGGGCATGGAGTTTTCCAAAGGTTTCCTCAATTCTGGATGCCGCCCCCTTGCTCCGGTTAAAATATTTTAATTTCCGCTCATAGGTTTCTTCTGAATTTATGGTTACTGCTTGTTTTTTTAATTTTTTATTATATTTGTCCATCTTGGATACCAGCTTCATTAAGGCTTCATCCTCGACCTGATAGGTATTGATCCATTCCCCGACAAGACTCTTTTGAGGATCTGTGACCCCCTTAAAATGATTCTCCGCATTGACGGCATCAAGAAGAGTTTTGACCCAATTCTGATGATCTTCCCGGAGGATCCTAAGGAATGAAGGCAGATCATAGTTTTTGCCCTCCAGGGTCACGGAATAACTCAAATATTCATTATGGGCTGCTACAAGATCCTGACAACTGGCTCTGAATATGGCACTTTCTTCCAGAACATAGTCTACTTTTTCCAGGATGGCTGCGGACACCCGGGGAACGATAATTTTCAGATTGTTTTTCGTGTAAATACCGCCGGAGTCTGATTTTTTAAATTTTTCCGAATCGGTTCCCAATTTGAGCATGGTGACCCACATGTCAAATTCATCAAACTGATTAAAAAGGTCTTTGCTTTTTTCATCCAACCCATCGGTTGAGCTGATATAAAGCCTAACAGCTCCTCTTATTTTCTCCACAGATGTATTGGCTTTCAATACAGAATATTGAACCGGCACCTTCTCTTTAGCAACCATATCGGCTGATCCGGAAACCATGTTCAAAACAATGACACCTACCAACCCTGATAAGAGAACCAAGAGGGCAAGACCTAAAAAGCAGAGGGTTAACTTTCTTCCGATGGTTAATTTCATATTATATCTCCAGAACATTTAAAATCGTACAAAAAAATAACAAAACATCCGCTTGTAATTTATTTGGATGCACCAGCGATTTTTAAAAAAATTAAAATTTTACTAACATGTATGATTAACTGTATTATTACCTACAAAACATAGCAGATCAAATAGTAATAAGCAACTCATTAATCGAGGGCATTACTCCCCGGAGAACCCTGTAATACAAGCATAGAAAAGGCCGCCCGGCATTTTCTATGCGCGGATATTTAATACAACCAATGACTGTGATAGAAGGTTTTAGATAAGAATATTGAGAATAAATTCTTGTTCTGGTATATCTGACCTGTGATCAATAATTTACAAAATAGGTGAAGACCATCGCATATATTAACAAACAGATTCCCACGGCTGTTGTGGCTGCAGAGAATGGAGAGATTTTTGAGCTGGAAGGCTATGGGGCCGTTGGCATGTCAGGGGATAAATTAACGATACTGACCAAGACCGACACATGCGACATGCCCCACGGCAGCGAACTCATGATGCTGCCCCATCGTCGTCCCATTGTGTTTAATGTTAGCACCGACCAATTTGAAGTCATGGAATTTAACCCCTATGACCCAAAGGAAAAAATCTATCCCGTGGGAGTGTTCAATTCCCCGGGGTATGTGAACCGGCATGTCTGTGCCTATGATGATGCCGGCATTAAAAATCCCTTGCCCCTTTTTTCCTATGGAGCCGTGGGATTTGGCAAAAAAAACTTTCGGTCGGCAGCCCTCCTTGTGGACAAAGAACCCCGCCAGGACCTGAGACAAATGCCCCGGGAAAGGGTTGTACTGGGAGTAAACCGCATCAAAAAAAAATATCCGGATAACCGGCTCATGCGCCACCTTGAAAGATGTGCCCTGGAATACGGGTGTCCGGCCGGGAAAAATTTTTTTCTGGGACGATATGAAGCCCCCCTGCCCACCTCCAAGGTGTGCAATGCCAATTGCATGGGCTGTATCTCCCTCCAGACGGAAAACAATTTATGCGCCTGCCAGGACCGCATCAATTTTACCCCAAGCTCCAGGGAAATTGCACAGGTTTCCCTGGAACATATCTCCAGGGTCAAAAAGGCTGTTGTAAGTTTTGGCCAGGGATGCGAGGGAGAGCCTCTGACTGCGGTAAAGGCCATTGCCCCGGCCATTGAAATGATCCGGAAACAAACAGATTGCGGCACCATCAACCTGAACACCAATGCAAGCCTGCCGGACCATGTAAAAATCCTCTGCAATGCAGGGCTTGATTCAATGCGGGTGAGCATGAATTCTGTCCGGGGAAACTGTTACCATGCCTATTTCAGGCCAAAATCCTATGACTTTTCAGATGTGCTGGCCAGCATTAAGATTGCAAAGGAAAAAGGGAAATTTGTTTCCATCAACTATCTGAATTGTCCTGGATTCACTGATTCGGTAAAGGAAGTGGATGCCCTTGTCCGGTACATACGCACCCTGGACATTAATATGATCCAATGGCGAAACTTAAATTTTGACCCAAAAAAATATATCCACCTCATGACAGAGGCTGAAGACGGCGGCAGCCCAACTGGTATGGCAGCGCTCATCCAAAGCTTAGGCAAAGAATTTCCCAATCTTGTCCATGGATATTTCAACCCCCCCAAGGAAAGTCATGCCGGATAAAAATTTGGGCAAAAAAATTATTGTCATTGATGAAACCATGAGGGAGGGCATGCAGTTCCAGGGCCTGGTCTTTTCCCTTGAACAACGGATTATTATGCTTGAATTCCAGGAAGCCTTGGGGATCGACGTCTGCCAGATCGGTTACCCCTCTGCCCACCCCATGGAGGCGAAGATTGTCACACAGGTGGCTGCCCATGCAAAAAAAAATAATTTCAGGATAAGAACGGCCGCCCTGGGCCGGGCCTTTGTTCCCGACGCAAAAATTCTCCGAAAAACTGCCATTGATGATCCCCACTTCCATCTCCAGATCAAAAACACCATCACCCCCACGGCATTGAACAGGTTATTTCAGGATCTTGAAACCACAATCGGCATTCTGCGCAATGGCAGACCAGGGGCCATGATTTCCATTGCCATGCTGGATATCGGTAAAACAGACATAGGCCTGCTAACCAGATGCGTCAAATTTTTGAGCCAAAATCTTAAAATAGACATCCTATCATTGCCCGACACTTCGGGCATCATGGCCCCCAACCAGGTTTATGACAGGATAAGAAAGCTTGCAGGATTACCCATTAAGGCTCAAATATCTATTCATTGCCACAATGATATGGGCATGGCTTCGGCCAATTCAATCATGGGGATCATGGCAGGGGCATCTGTTCTGGAAGTCTCTGCCCTGGGCATAGGAGAAAGAAACGGAATCGGCGATCTTTTCACCATAGCCAAGCTGCTCAAAACCCAAGGTGTGGACCTTGGTGTTGACACGGACAACCTAGGCCTGTTCAAGAAATATTATGGATTTCTGGATGCCATTGTCAGGGAACAGACCGGCCACAACCTGATCCAGTACAATACCCCCGCTTTTGGTGAAGCCATGGCTACCCATGTGGCCGGCACCCATGCCAAAGGGAAATTTGGAGCCCCGGGGGAAGAAAAATTCTATTTAAACCTGCTGTGCGGACGGCACCTGGTTCAAAAATATCTGAACCAGAAAAACATTCCCTATGATAAAAAACAAATTTTCGAGATCACAGATTCCATCAAAACCCGAAGCATCACCCTGGGAAGACGCCTGACAAGGGATGAGATAGTGACCATTGCCACATATTGCTAAATTGTGTCCACCTGTCTGTCGTGGAAACCATTCCAACAGACTCATGTATTATTTTTTTCATGGAGCAGAATCTTCCATTGTTCTTCCACCCAAATCAGATGCTCTGCCATCTCATTACGCGCCATGGCTGGGTCCTGTTGTTCAATGGCAACAAAAATATGCTGGTGTTGTTCCAAAA
>DAOWDR010000594.1 GCA_030638935.1 Desulfobacteraceae bacterium
AGAGCGTGCAGCAGGACAGTATTCCATCCTGATGACAGCCCAGGAAAAAGAGAACTGGATACAGGAGTTTCTGCGGTTTCAATAAAAGACAGGCCGTAAGACAATGAAGCCCTCCCCGCCGCAAGCGGACGGGGATTTTTATTTGCCTGGTTTTATTTGTCCGGTTTTATTTATCTGGGGGGAACTGGGCCAGCATTTTTTCAATGGTTTGGTCAATATCCTGAATTATTTTTTCAGGTGCGGAATGGATTTCAACAACACGGGTGCTTTTCCCTCGCCATAAAATAATATCGCTGTCAGCTTTTAAAAAATCAATAATCAGGAGCCCCTCATCGTACTCATTTATCTGAGTTCCTGTTCTGATACCGATTGTTCCATGACTGCCATAACGACCGTATCCAAAACCCATACCCGTACTGACCGGGTTGGAATAAATCTTTTATTCATTTTCATCCCCTTACAATATATTTTCATATACCTTGGGTATGTTACAGTATTTTTTACAATTTTCATAATCGAAAAAAGACTTACAAAATAAGAAAATAATCTTCTCTATTTAAAAGATTCAGAATTATTTGTATCGGATATGATTTTAAAAACAGTATCAAGTTTTGTAAGGGAAAGTGAATTTAGTACATTTGTACCGACATTTTTTAGAATAAATGATTTCCCCTCTTTTTTGCTCCACTTAAGACCTTCTACCAGGGTTGCAACTCCGGATGAATCCATAAAAGTAACACCGGATAGATCAACAATCACCTCTTTGATATCTTTATTACAAACAAGAAGGAGTTTGTCTCTAAAATCAGGAGAGACATATATATCTATTTCCCCTTGAAGTTCAATTACAGCAATATTTTCTTTTTCTCTGGTTTTTATTGAAAAGCTCATGGTTAAATTTCTCTTATAATATTCAATTTTCCAAACAACATTAAATGCTTATTTTTTCTTATGTTGTTCTAAAGACAGCAAAGTATATGCCATTTATAGATTTTAATGAGTAAAAGGGCTATGAACCTTGAAATACGGAGTCCTATTTTATATATTCTTCTATATTTTCCTAATTGGTTCAGAAAAAACTATAACCTTTTTTACATAAAATCATGGTATTTGTTACATAGATTTAGAAATTTACGGCTTTCTCCTTCTTGATAATAAGAATTTTAAAAATATCATAGTCCCGGGTTTCATGTTATATTTTTTCGCCTTTAAAAGGCAGTGTGCTCCTGTTTTTTTAAAGAATGATTTTGTATGGAAACCAAGAGGATTATTTATAAATATGCGCAAATTAGCTTTTGGATACTCAACCAGATGTAATATCAGGTGCGCGCACTGCGTGGCTGTCGGAGATATTCCTGATAACAGGAAAATGGATCAGAAGAAGGCAAAAAAAATCATAGTCGAAATGGCCCGGGCAGGTGTTGGCGGAATAAGCTTTTCAGCTGGTGAACCGTTTCTGTATTTAAATGAAATTGCAGAGCTTGTGAACCTGTGCAAACAAATAGGAATATACACAAGAATCGTCACCAATAGTTTTTGGGCAAAGACTGCTGAGGCTTCAGAAGGCCTTGTTTCAAAATTAAAAGAAAACGGACTTTGCCAGTTGAGATTGAGTTACTCAAGGTGGCACCAGAAGAATGTGAGCCAAAACAATGTATTAAATGCTGCACGCAGTTGCCAAAAGATCGGGTTAAATTATTTTATTTCATTTGTAACCGATTTTTCCGTGGAGGATGATCCCTATGAGCAGTTTTTGCGGGATCATGGCCTAATATTTTTCCCGGAACCCGTCATATACGCAGGTCGTGCAGCCTCTTTCAAACCCAGGAATATTCTGACCGATTATCAGGCAAACTGCTGCGAGATGAACCCCTATCTTACTCCGGATCTTGATATGTATGCCTGTTGCGATGCAGGGAGCCATTTTTCAAAAACAAACTTTTTTCACCTTGGGAACCTGAACGACAACACAATGGAACAGCTTTTTACTAAAACTGAAACAAACCGATTGTACAACCTCATCAGAACCATGGGGATAACAAATATTGCATCCTTTTCCGGTATGAAGGCCCGCAAGATCATAACCTATAGTAAATGCGAACTGTGCCGGGAATTGTTCAACTCCCCTGGAACTTTAACACGGCTGCGGGATGAAGCAAAGCAGCTTGCAACCTGGTGCAGATAGGGCGTATCCAGCTTTTTAAACACTTTTTTACAATTTGATCCTATACAATAGCAAAGGAGTATTATAGCATCGGACTTTAATAATTTATCGATCGGTGTACGATGGATACTCAAAAAGACAAATATTTTGCCAGGAATGCAACCGGGGTAGCCCTTGCTGAGTTTTTTTGGGTCCGGCTTTCCACTGTTTTTCGGCCACATGCTGGACCGGTTCTCCCACCTGGGACAAGAAGCATACCAGCTCATGTTCGGCATCTGTATTATATGCGTGCTCATCACCCTTGTCTTTGGGTTTTTAACCGATTTTAACCCGCAACGAGAAATAACCCCTTGAAATCAGGGGAATTGACACTATTTTTATATAGTTTTTAGCCTGGCTTTTATCAAAAAAGGACACATTTCATGGAATCCAAACCAATTCTAAAGAAAAACTTTTCCCGAACCTTTCTAAGCTTTATCTGGAAGAACATCCCCATTGTTACAGTGGTATTGGTGACAGCCCTTGTGATTTTCCCCTTAAGCAAAAAGATATCCGCCCAAAAGGCAGATCTTGCAGAAAAGCAATCCCACCAGATGAAGGTTGCAAAGGCCTTGACCAATGTTATTACCATGAAAATGCTCCCTGGCATGGTAATGGAAAAAATCAGTCTGCCGGGCGTGGCAAAACCCTGGATCTCTTTGAGGGCGGCCTCGGAGGTCAAGGGAAAAATTGTGACCAAAAAGATAAACCAAGGGACCCGGGTACAAAAGGGAGATATCCTGGCCGTAATTGATAAACGGGATTATAAAAATAATTACGATTCTGCCATGGCCTCCTATGAAACAGCCCTGACAACTGAAAAGCGATTCACGGCCCTGTCGAAAAAACAATTTGTCACCCAGTCCCAGCTGGATGATGCCGAAGCAAGGGTAAAAACCACCAAGGCTGCCATGGACACGGCAAAGCTTAACTTAAGCCGTTGCACCATTCGCTCCCCCATGGAAGGGATGGTGGACCGGGTCTATATTGAAATTGGTGATTTTTTAAGTGTTGGAGATCCAGTGGCCACTATTCTCCAGATTGACCGGCTGAAAATAGAAGTGGGCATACCCGAATCCGATGTGGCTGCCGTACGCAAGCTTACAAATTTTGATATGACCATTGACGCCTTGGAAGGACAAGCCTATACAGGCAAGTATCACTACCTTTTTAAAACTGCTGATTCAATGGCCCGCCTCTATAACCTTGAAATAGAGGTGGACAATCCTAATCACCTTATCCTGCCGGATATGTTTGCCCGGGTGACCATAATTAAAAACCATGATCCCCAGGGGCTTGCCGTGCCCATATACGCCCTGGTAACCGTTAATAAGGAAACCGGTGTTTTTGTGGAAAAAGAGAGCCGGGTCCACTTCAGGCCAGTAACCACAGGATTTTTGGACGGTTGGAAAACCCAGATTCAAAATGGGTTGCTCCCAGGGGAAAATGTGGTGGTGGTGGGCCACAAGATCATTGAGGACGGTGAAACAGTCAATGTCACGAAAACCATCCTGAAAATGGAGGAGCTGACCCAATGATTGTCTCGGATGCAGCCGTTAAAAATAGGATAAGTGTGCTGGTCCTGGTCTTTATCATACTGGGTATAGGGCTTTACGCCTATAGTGTGCTGCCCCGGGAGAGTGATCCGGATATCACCATTCCCTATGTCTTTGTCCGAACGGAATACAGAGGGGTGTCGGCCTCGGATATTGAGACTGCCATTACCATTAAAATTGAAAAAAAACTCAAGGGGCTGGACAAGGTAAAAAACGTCAGTTCGGTAAGTTCCCAGGGCCTGTCCCAGATTAACATTGAATTTTTACCCGGCACTGATATTGACGAGGTGCTGACACGTGTCAAAGACAAGGTGGATGAGGCCAAAAACGATTTGCCCACGGATCTGGAAAATGACCCTTCTGTGTTTGAGGTTAATATTTCCGAAATGCCCATTGTGATTTATTCCCTGGCCGGGGACAGCGGTCCCAGGATACTTAAAAAAATTGCTGATGATTTAAAGGACGACATTGAAGCGGTACCAGGGGTGCTTGAGGCGGAAATAACCGGGGGCCAGGAGCGGGAGATCCGGGTGGAAGTGGACATAGACAAGCTGGCCTATTACAAAATCCCCATAACTTCTCTCCAGCATAGTGTTGTCAGTGAAAACCAGAACACTTCCGGCGGAGCCATCACCCTAGGAGACGGAAGATTTCAGGTAAAAGTGCCGGGGGAGTTTGAAACCCCGGAAGAGATTCTCTCCCTTGTGGTGGCTACCCATGACGGCAGACCCATTTATCTAAAAGATGTGGCCACCGTGGTGGACGGCATCAAGGAAGAGACCTCAAGATCCCGGCTTAACGGGGTGGATTCCATCAACATTTCAGTTAAAAAACGGGTGGGTGAAAACATCATCTTTATCTCGGATAAGATTGATACCATTGTTGAAAAGGCAAGCCTTTCCTTTCCTAAAAATACCACCATCACAAAGCTGATGAACAAGTCCAAGGACATCAAAGCCATGGTGGCAGACCTTGAAAATAATATCATTTCAGGCCTAATTCTGGTGGTGGCTGTCCTTTTTATAGCTCTTGGAATCAGAAATGCTCTCCTGGTAGGACTTGCCATCCCAATGTCCATGTTTCTTTCCTTTTCTGTGCTCCATGCCCTGGGCATTACCCTGAACATGGTTGTCCTTTTTTCCCTGACCCTGGCCCTGGGCATGCTGGTGGACAATGCCATTGTAATTATCGAAAATATCTACCGATATATGCAGCAGGGCGTACCCAAGGTGGAAGCGGCCATGAAAGCCACAGGAGAGGTGGCCTGGCCGGTCATCGGCTCCACCCTGACAACGGTGGCG
>DAOWDR010000577.1 GCA_030638935.1 Desulfobacteraceae bacterium
GCTTAAACTCTGTGTTTAGCCTGGCCACCACAGAAATAAAAAAAGATGAGGCAGGATTGTTAAGCTTGGCAGACAGGCTGAACCTGCCCTTAAAATTTTACGATAAAAACCAATTAAATTCCGTTGATACAATAGAAACCCCATCAAAGATGGTTGAAAAACATTTAGGAGTAAAAAGCGTATGCGAAGCAGCAGCGATTCTGGCAGCCGGAAGGGGCCGATTGATAGTTCCCAAGAAGAAAAACAAGGACGTAACCATAGCCGTGGCAATAAAAGGATGAAGCTGTATGTGGTGGGGACAGGACCGGGCAGCGTGGCCCATATGTCCAACAGAGCCGTACAGGTCATAGAACAGGCAGACTGTATTGCAGGTTACACCACCTATGTGGAATTGATCAAAGAGTTGGTTGAAAATAAAAAAATCATTTCAACGGGCATGATGAAAGAGGTGGAGAGGGTGGAACGGGCCATTGACATGGCATTGACAGGAAACTCCTGCGCCCTGGTCTCGGGTGGAGACCCTGGGATTTATGCCATGGCCGGCCTGGTATTTGAAATTTGTGAACAAAAAAACATTAAATTATTCAGGACACTAAAGGACCAGGATCTTTCCGGAGCTCAAAAATATCTTGAACTGGAAGTTGTGCCTGGAATCCCAGCCCTTGCAGCCGGAGCAGCTCTTGTAGGCGCTCCTTTGACCCATGATTTTGCAGCGATTTCCTTAAGCGATCTGCTCACGGGATGGGAAAAAATAGAGAAGCGTCTGAGCTGTGCTGCCATGGCAGATTTTGTTATTGTACTATACAACCCCAAAAGTAAAAAAAGAGACTGGCAGTTAAAAAGGGCACAGGAACTGATCCTTGAGCACCGGGACGGCGCAACTCCGGTTGGGGTTGTCACAGGGGCCATGAGGGAAAACCAGCAGGTCTCCTTTACAAGACTGGATCAATTGGACGCAGCAGAGGTTGGCATGCAGACTGTATTGTTTATAGGTTCCAGCGCATCCCTGCAATATATGGATTTTTTATTTACCCCCAGGGGGTATTCCAAAAAATATACTCTTTAACCCTAGATTAAAGAGTAGTAAAAACTATATTTGATTTGTCACTAACCATTTTTGCACCAACCTAATAGGACAGGAGACTAAAAGATGAAAGGGTATGTACAGGTTTATACGGGCAATGGCAAAGGGAAAACAACCGCAAGCCTGGGACTTGCCATCAGGGCTGCCGGAGCAGGCCTTAGGGTCTATATTGTCCAGTTTCTGAAAAAAGGAGATTACTCAGAGATAAAAGCCCTTTCCAAATTTGAAAACATTACAGTGGAACAATACGGACTTGGCTCCTTTGTCAGGGGAAACCCGAGCCAAGAGGATAAGGCCGCCGGAGCACTTGGATATCAAAAATTATGCGATCTCCTTAAAAACAATGAACATGACCTTGTGATTGCCGAAGAGGGGAATGTGGCTGTTACGTGTAATCTTTTTTCCGAAAATGAACTTCTTGCTTTAATTGATATGAAACCCGACAATGTAGAACTTGTGATAACCGGCAGGGGTGCCAGCAAGGCTGTAATAGACAAGGCAGACCTGGTGACGGAAATGAAAGAAATCAAGCATTATTACAAACAAGGGGTTAAGGCCCGTGTGGGGATCGAAAAATGACAAAAAATATTGCCGTTCTTGGTACAGGCTCGGATGTAGGCAAAAGTGTGGTCGCTGCCGGCATTTGCCGCAGTCTGGTTGACAAAGGAATCCTTGTTGCCCCTTATAAGTCACAGAACATGTCCAATAATTCAGGAATAACCCCGGAGGGCCTTGAAATGGGAAGGGCACAGATCGTCCAGGCAGAAGCTGCGAAAATCCTCCCCCATGTGGACATGAACCCGATTTTGCTCAAACCCACCGGAGAAAAACAGTCCCAGGTCATATTAAACGGCAAGGTCCATGGCAACCAGACAGCCATGGATTATCATCAAAATAAGGGCTTTTATTTTAAAAAAGCCTGTGAAGCATTTGACCGATTGTCCACAAAATATGACCGGATCATCCTGGAAGGGGCAGGGTCCTGTGCAGAGGTCAACCTCATGGCAAATGATATTGTCAATTTTCCCATGGCCGAGTATGCAGGCGCCGATGTGGTGCTGACGGCAGATATTCACAGGGGTGGGGTCTTTGCACAAATTGTGGGAACCCTTGACTGCCTGCCGGACTCCTATAGGGACATGGTAAAAGGGTTTATCATCAACCGGTTCAGGGGAGACATCGCCCTTTTTAAGGATGGGGTTGACTGGATAGAAAAAAGGACAGGGAAAAAAGTTTTTGGGGTATTGCCCTGGTATTCCCATTTTAAAATTGATGCAGAAGATTCTGTTGAAATTGAAAATTGTAGCAATTTAAATACGTTAGACCCAAAATTACCAGCCATTGCAGTGGTGCGCCTGCCCCATATTGCCAATTTCACAGATTTCCATGCCCTGTCCCAGATAAAAGGGATTCAAACCCTGTTTATTGATACACCCCGTAACTTATCCCGATTTGATGCAGTGATTATTCCTGGGTCCAAAAATACCCGGGCAGATCTTGAATGGTTGAAAAAGGGTTTTGAATCCGCTTTAAAGGAATACCACAGGAAAAAAGGAAATATTTTGGGCATTTGCGGAGGCTATCAGATGCTGGGATCATGGGTGGATGATCCCCATGGCCTCGAAGGAGAACCGGTACAAAGCAGGGGATTTGGATTGCTTCCCATAAAAACCGTGTTAAAAGCCCCGAAAACAACCACATTAAGCCAATTTGAATGGGATGGCGCCCGGGGCTGCGGGTATGAAATTCATATGGGATTTACCCAACGTTTTTCAGGCAGCCCTTTTCTAACAATATTATCAAGAAATGCAGTTCCGTGTAATGAGACAGATGGGTGCATATCTGAAGACAACCAGGTAACAGGGACCTATGTCCATGGCTTTTTTGATACACCCGCCATTTTATCCAAGTGGCTTTCTCTGATCGGGTTGCCTGAACTTGTGACAGAGGGAATAAGTATGGGTGAGCAAAAAGAAAAAGACTATGATTTGCTTAAAACCCATTTTGAGTCCAATGTTGATCTTGGGGCATTGTACTAGGGTAAAGCCTGGTTAAGGCCGGAAAAAACACGCCATTACTGATATCCCTACTATCTTATTATTTACTTTATGGTGTAAATTCATTATCCTGAAACCCAAAAACCATTAATTGAAAAATCGTGGGAAAACAGACCGTGGCCCAGACGAATAATATCCCAACACTTGCCAGCCTTGCATTGCAATACGGAACCATTGATAAGGACCAATACCGTCATCTTACAGGCTTGCACGCCCTCAGAGAAAAAGAGAAAAACCCAATGGATTACGGCGGGCTTCTCCTGGGCCAGAAATTTGCCACCCGTTATCAAATAGGTCTGTTAAAGCTGATACAAGAATATCATATCATCAAAAAGAGAGGGGAAGAATTTGGAAAAATCGCCATAGAAAAGGGATTTGCAACCCAAATAGATGTCCAAAAAGCCTTGGAATTACAGAAAAAAGCGTTTAAACGGGCCAGGCTCAAAAAACTTATCGGGGATATTCTAGTGGAATCCCGGGTGATCACGACAAAACAAAAAAACAACATTTTAAAAGAGCAACTACTGCTGGAGCAAAGAGCAGATAAAATTTTTTCCTCTAAACCGGAAAATGATCCAACGGGTGGTGCCGCTGCCAAAAGGATGGAATCCCGGCCCTTGACAGATGAGTCAGAGTTATCAGAGTATGAAAAAAAATTCCTTCGGATCAAAGTATTGGACCGGGAATTTGCCGCAAGGGTTACAGAGATAGGATTGGCATCGGAACGGGAAGTGATTATTGCCCAGAGAGTCCAGGAAGAGGAATTTGAAAAGGAAAACAGGTTAAAAATCCTGGGTGATATCATGGTCACCATGGGATTTATAACCAAGGAACAAAAAGATATCATCTTGAAGGATCAAGGCAGGTCCGGAAACACCACTGATTCAGAGGAAAAAAATTCTACAGTTGAGGTGATGATCAGTCCGGATAAAATGGTGGCAAGGGTTAAAATTAATAAAAAATTTTTGCCCCAAACCACTGTTTCCCAATTAAAAACCGATCTAAAATCCCATGGCATTACCAATGGTATCTACCCGGATGCTCTGCTCCAGGGTCAGCTGAATCTGGGCAACCTTGAATTTCCAGCAGCCAGGTCTGATTTTTCATCAAAACTTGCCAAGGCGAAAAATCTTGTATTTCACCTGGAAACCAGCCTTACGGAAAAGGGAGAAAAAAGAAAGGGAGATCCTCTGGCAGAACAGGTTCTGAACCAAACCACCTTGACCATAAAAGATATTTTTGGCAATGAGATCAAACAGGAATGCCGCAAAAAAGATGCCGTCCGATGTGGTAACGGAACCAGGCTATCCCAGGATGGGGCCAGTGTTTTGGCCTCCAGGACAGGGATTCCCTCATTGTCCATCGAGGGAAAATTGTTTATTCATCCAATAATCCATGTCCTGGAAGATGCAGACCTGCGATACGGTCCCCTTGAAACCTATGCCAATTTGTCCATTTCAGGGGTACTCACCGGTGCCTACCCAATAACAGCCGGCAGTATTAAGGCCAGGGAAATCAGAGGGGCCAGGATAGAATCCATCGGAGATATACGGGCAGATGTTGGTATCACCGATGCCATAATCCGATCCCAGGGAGATATCCATGCCCGCTATCTGCATAATTGTCAGATAGAGACTTTTGGAAATGTTTATATAGAAAATGAGATCTTCGACTCCAAGATCATATGCAGCGGTAAAATTGATTCCCCTGGATGCCGGATAATTTCTTCCAGCCTTTTTGCCAAAAAAGGGGTTAAACTGGCTGGAGCGGGAAGTGAAAAAACAAAGTCATGCACCATCTCTTCCGGAGGAGAACATCATATTCTTGAACTTGGAAAATCAATTTATCAAGAAATTGATCGGATCTCAGCAAAACTTGAAGCCCTAAAAGAAAAAAAAGAAGAACAGGAACACCTTTCTCAAAAATTTTTTCAAAAAATGATTGAACTTAAAATTTTCCACGACCGTGCAAAAAACAAAAAACGAATCCTTGCAATAGAATTTAAAAAAAACAGAGACCACTTAAAAAAATCAAAACTAAAAAATATTGTTAAACTGATTTCAGATTTTGAAAAGAGAATTGAAAAATCAATCGGTACTCTCAA
>DAOWDR010000217.1 GCA_030638935.1 Desulfobacteraceae bacterium
CTGGTCAGAAATCTGGTCAGAAATCTGGTCAGAAATCTGGTCAGAAATCTGGTCAGAAATCTGGTCAGAAAGTTGGTCAGAAACCAAACCGGAAACCGGGTCAAAAAGATGGCCGCATGCAGGACAAAAAGGAGGCTTGAATTCAAGGGGTTCCAGGGGGAAGCAATTGTGACAAAAACAGGAAGAAAGACTCAATACATCAGCCCTGTCCAGATCAATATAGGCTCTGCATTTCAGACATTGATAGGGGAATACCAGGGTCAAAAATGCAAAGGAAAGCCTCTTTATTGTGCGAACAGGATATGCTCTGCTATAATCCTTGAAAATCTGGAACATGTCACCTCTTCTCCTCCGGTGATACTGGAAGCCAAATCCTTTGTGACCCTGCCCTGGCCCAGGGCCTTTGTGACACCGCCCCGAATAAGATCTCCTGCTCTGTGCCAACCCATGTGATCAAACATCATGGCACCTGACAGGATAAGGGAACAGGGATTTGCCATGTCCTTACCTGCAATGTCCGGGGCAGTCCCGTGGGTGGCTTCAAACACAGCACAGTCATCACCGATATTGGCCCCGGGTGCAATGCCCAACCCCCCGACCTGGGCAGCAAGGGCATCGGAAATATAATCCCCGTTCAGGTTGGGACAGGCAATAATATCAAAATTTTCAGGCCGTAACAAAACTTCCGCAAATACCATATCTGCGATCCTGTCCTTGATCACCACCCGGCCATCGGGCACAACCCCTTCATAGGTTTCAAACAATTCATCCTCGGTGATCACCCGGTCTCCAAAATTTTCAAAGGCAGCTTCATATCCCCATTTCCGAAATCCCCCTTCGGTGAATTTCATGATATTACCCTTGTGCATCAGGGTTACACTTTTCCGATTATTTTCAAAGGCATATTCAAAGGCCCTGATCACCAGACGTTTGGTTTTCTCCGGCGACATGGGCTTGATGCCGATGGAACTTGTGACAGGCAGATCACAATTGAGTTCGCTTTTTAAAAGGCCCAAAAGTTTTGTTGCCTCCCAGGAGCCTGAGTCCCACTCAATACCGGCATAGAGATCTTCGGTATTTTCCCGGAAAACAACCATATCCACCCGCTCGGGATGGCAAACCGGACTTGGAACCGGTGAATAATACCGAATGGGTCTGATACAGGCATATAAATCCAGTTGTTGGCGAATTCTGACATTCAGGCTACGCATTCCCTTTCCAACCGGGGTTGCTAAAGGACCTTTAATGGCCACCCCATGGGTCTTTATGGCATTTAAGGTTTCATCTGGCAACCATTCCCCTGTCCGGGCAAATCCTTTTTCACCGGCTGTTACCTCCAGCCATTCTATTTTTTTTTTTGACCCAAATGCTGCCTGCACAGCGGCGTCAAGGACTATTTTTGCTGCTGGCCAGATATCTTGTCCAATACCATCCCCTTCAATATAAGGGATGATGGGTCTGTCAGGTACCATAAGTTGACGGGTATCATCCATTGTTATGGATTTTGGGGTTATGGTTCCTGTGGTTATGGGTTCCGTCATTTTTATTTTCCTTTAGGTGTATGCACAATGCGCTGGCGCTTGGCCTCATACATGGCAACCCCGCCTGCCACCGAGGCATTTAATGAGTTGATCTTTCCTGAGATGGGGATGGATAAAACAAAATCACACTCCTTTTTTACCCCGGGCCTGATACCTTTGTGCTCCCCGCCAATAATCAGGGCAATATTTCCGGTAAGGTCTGATTCATACAATCCGGTAGACCCGTTTGCATCCAATCCGGAAATCCATGCCCCGTTTTCCTTTAAGTCCCTTAAAATGGAGGCAGTATTGGTGATCATAAAGATGTCGGCGTGTTCCATGGCACCGGCCGAGCTCCTGGAAACCGTGGAGGAGGGAGGACATGATCTGTCCTTGGGAATCATTATATAGTCCACATCCGCACACAGGGCGGTTCTGATCAAAGCTCCAAGATTATGGGGATCTTCAATGCTTTCAATGATAAGAATAAAATAAGGCGTCTCTCTTTTTCGGATCATGGGCAGTATTTCAGTGGCCTTTTTTGTGGGGAAAAAAGAGGCCCTGGCCACAATCCCCTGGTGGGAGGCAAACTGGGTCATCTTATCCAATTCCTTTGGATCTGTATATTGGATAAGAACCCCTTTTTGTTCCGCAAGACTGATCACCTTGTCTGCTCTGCCGGCGGACCGTTTGCTGGAAATAAAAACAACTTCAAACTGCCGTTTTGCGGCACGCAATGCCTCATACACGGAATGAAAGCCAAATAGTATCTCTGTTTTTTGTTTAGTCATTATAAGGATCTCATTTCATTTTCAAAGATAAGACACAGGTCAACAATGGCCTGATTCATTTCATCATTGACAACCACATGGTCATATACCGATTTTTGACCAATTTC
>DAOWDR010000665.1 GCA_030638935.1 Desulfobacteraceae bacterium
AAGTTACAAGTTACAATTTATATGCCAGGTTGATGAAAGAAGATAAAAAGCAAGGGCATATCTAAATTTAGTGAGGATAAAATGAACCCATGCTGTGATTTTCAGTGAAAAATTAGCCTTGTACACTGATTTTCCAGCACCGTTGTTTTTGAAACAAGCGCTTTCTTCAGCAAAAACCCAATGGCGTCCAAATATTTGGATTAAATCATTTTCTTTAAAAAAAATAATATCTGATCCCATGGGCAACACAGCTAAAAACAGGTGTTTTACACTGAAAACTGAGAGTGTCCAAAAAACTGGACATCCATAACATGCTTGATAAATTGAATATTTTATGTATTAGTAGAAACCAGTCCATTGATAAAAAGGGTGGGGAACCATTTGACTTTCTATCTTTTCAAAGGGAGGCGTTCAACATGGCCAATATACTAATCGTTGATGATGATCCTATCTTTTGCGCCCCCTTTGTGAACTATATGAAAAAATTAGGCCACTACTGCCGTGTGGCGGAAAATTTTTCAGATGGGCTTGGCCTTGCACAAGATTCCTATTTTGATGTTGTTTTTCTGGATGTTATATTACCGGATGCCAACGGACTTGAAGGGATTAACAATTTTATTGATGCGCACTCATCCCCTGAGATCATCATCATCACAGGAAAATCTGAAATTTCCGGGGCTGAAATGGCCTTAAAAAACGGTGCATGGGATTATTTGGAAAAACCGCCCTCCTATGATGATATTCGGCTGACCCTTAAACGGGCATTACAATTCAGAGAAAATAAGATTATTTTTGAGACTCAGAACAACCTGAACACTGATTTTATTATCGGTCAAAATGTAAAATTAAAAAAATGTATTGATATTGTTGCAAAGGCCATAAAAACCAAAGGCAATCTCTTTATTTCCGGAGAGACCGGTACCGGCAAGGACCTGATTGCAAAAGCCGTACATGTTAATAGTAAACGGGCAGATGCAAACTTTGTAACGGTGGATTGTACAAATCTTCCGGATAACCTTGTTGAAAGTCTTTTGTTCGGCCATTTAAAGGGCTCATTTACCGGAGCTGTCAACCAGAGTGATGGATTAATAAAACAGGCTGACAAAGGCACCCTCTTTCTGGATGAGGTGGGAGATCTCTCGAAAACAGCTCAAAAATCAATCTTACGGGTATTGCAGAATAAAAAATATCGCCCCCTTGGATTGAAGACAGAAGTCGACTGCGATTTCAGGTTGATATCAGCCACCAACCGAAATTTAAAAAAGATGGTGGCGGAAGGCACTTTTAGAAAAGACCTCTATTACAGGCTTGTGACCTACCATGTCCACCTTCCGCCGTTACGAGAACGCTTGGATGACATCAACTTATTGACAAAACATTATATTGCCAAAATCTGTGACCAATTCGGTATTAATACCAAGGATATTTCCATGGATTTTATTGAAACGCTTATCCTGTATGACTGGAAAGGAAATATCCGTGAATTGATCAGCGTCCTGCATTCGTCAATTGCCAATGCCATGCATGAACCCAAACTCAATCCCTATCACCTGCCCGTTGAATTGAGAATTCACTGCCGCCAAAAAAATCTTGCTGAGAAAAAGCGTCTGGGCCGGGGAGTTCAGGAAAACCTTGAGATGGCCGATATCAAATTCCCCTGCCTCAAGGACTTCAGGCTGGTCAATGAATCTCAATATCTTGATTCCCTGATCAAGCTGTCAAAAGGCGGGATTGAAAAAGCCTGTCATCTTTCCGGGGTATCAAGATCCGGGCTCTATCATCTGCTTGACAAACACAAAAAAAGAATAAAATTCTAATCGATCCCAGGCTTGGAAAGGAAGACGTTCCCTCCGGTATTGAGGAGATATTCCCTGAGTTCATCAAGCATCACCTTTACCTGAATATTTAAAGTCGTCATCTTCTTGAGGGTTGTTTGCTCATCTTTTTGATTTCCTGACTGTTCAATGCCAAAAGCAATGTCAGACATTTTTTGATCGCCAACACTTTTAGCAGCAGTTTTAATGGAATGGGCCAGGCGTGCGATGCGTTGATATTCTCCATGTGAAACCGCCTGATTGAGTTCTGCCACTTTTGCAGGGAGATATTTTACAATGGCTTTGCACATGGTTAACAGCAGCTCTGAATCATTCCCGACCAGAGACAATGCATAGTTTAAGTCTATCCCGTTTTTAGAAAAAGACAACTTTTTAAGAAATTCCTTTTCATTTTCCGGCCGGCTTAACAATTTCAAAATGACCCTTGATAATTCTTCACTGCGCACAGGTTTAGACAAATATTCATCCATGCCGGCTTCAAGAAACCGTTCCCTGTCTCCCTTCAGCGCATGGGCTGTCAGCGCAAGAATGGGAATGGAGGCCTTTACCGGGTCTTCCAGGCTTCGTATTCTCTTGGTAGCCTCAATCCCATCCATTACGGGCATTTGAACATCCATGAGGACAAGGTCATAAGATTTTTCTTGAACAGCCTCTAATGCTTCTTTTCCATTCACAACAATGGTCACGAAAAATCCGTGTTTTTCAAGAATTGGCGTAATCACTTCCTGATTCACCTCAAAATCTTCAGCAAGGAGAATATGATATTTCTTAAAGGGTATTTCACCTAGCGGGTTTGTCCGGGATTGGGACTCAATGGATGCCAGATATTTAAGCCCTTTCACCTCATGTTCTGTTGCACGGTTCAACTGAACAGCAAAAAAGAATGTGCTGCCTTTGGATACTTCACTCTCCACCCATATTTTGCCTCCCATCAAGGCCACCAGTCTTTTACAAATGGCAAGTCCGAGACCGGTACCGCCATATCTCCTGGACAGAGAACTTTCCAATTGGGTGAATTCTTTAAAAATTGTATCAAATTTGTCTTTTGGAATTCCAATACCTGTATCTGAAATTGAAAAAAGGATATTCACTTTTTCTTGTTCCAAGGAATCCGAGGTGGTCTTGTCGGGGAAATGATCCCTTTCCACCTTGATCTGTATGGTTCCTTTTTCAGTGAATTTTAGGGCATTATTGATCAGATTTACCATGATCTGGCGCAGCCTTGCAGCATCACCGTTTAGATATACCGGGACATTTTCAATGGCATATAATAATTTTACTTCCTGATCATCAACTTTGTTTAACAGCATACTCACCACATCCTTGATCAATTTATCAAGGTCAAAGGGACGACTTTCAAAATCTATTTTTTTTGCCTCAATGGTTGAAATATCCAAGATATCGTCAATCAGCGCAAGGAGATGTTCCGATGACTGATGAACCACTTCCAGGTATTTTTTCTGTTCTGCATTCAAGGATGTTTTTAATACCAAATCTGTCATACCGAGCACGGCATTCATGGGTGTTCTGATTTCATGACTCATGGTTGCCAGAAACTGACTTTTCGCACGATTGGCCTCTTCTGCAATTTCAGATGCTTTTTTAATCGCATCTTCAGCCTGTTTGCGTTTTGTGATATCTTCGCTTGAGCCTAATATATAGAGCAGATTCCCGTTTAAATCCATAACAGCCCGTGCACTCAGAGAGGTCCAGATGATGGAGTTGTCTTTTTTGTAGCACTGCACTTCATACCCGGATATGGTTCTGGTTTTTTCGATAATTTGGATGAATTTTCTGCGTTCCTCAGGATAAACATAAAGGGTCTCGACATTATCCACCAATGACAGCATTTCTTCAGGAGAGTCATACCCAAAAATTCTGGCCATGGCCGGGTTTGCGCTTAAAAGGTTGTTATCCGAGGTTGATTGAAATATCCCTTCCACCGAGTTTTCAAAAATATCACGATATTTTGCCTGGGATTCAAACAATTCTCTCTGGATTTTATTTCGATCCCGGGATTCTTTTTCAAGCAATGCCAAGGTATGAGACTGTTCCTTATTTTTTTGAAAAATCACATGGGTTCTTTCCTCGACCTTTTGTTCAAGGATTTTTGTATATTCTTTTTCTCGAATGCTTAATTTACGAAGCTCTGCAACCATATTATTGAATGTACGGGTTAAAAGACCGATCTCATCCTTTCTCGTCCGGTCCAAATGAACTGTCAAGTCCCCCTCTTTTACCCGTATGGCACCAAGAATAAGTCTGTTCAAAGGAATGATCAACTGACGGCTCAAAAAGAGAACAAGAATGATCACGCATACCACAAGAAATATCAGGGTCACCCCTTTGAATCGATCATTCATTTTTTTAACAACCGAATCAATGGCACTGCGGGTCTCGTTCACCGAAGAAAGGATAAAGGATTCCGGTATGACAATACAAAGATACCATCCGGTTGACGGCATGATTTGGGATGAGATCAGGAGGGGATTGTTGTTGAGTTCAATCCTGCTGGTCTGTTTATTTTCAGAAGCAATCAGATCGCTGATTGCCCTTATTTTTTCATATTTTGAATCCATAAGGCTTTGTTCAAGGATATCGCCATACCCCACAGACTTCTCTTTCTGACTGAGGCCAAACATCTCGAGAAAATCGTTTGGAAAGGCGATAATGCTGCCTTTTGCATCCACGATAAACGAAAACATCCTGTTCATCTTTCCAGAGTCCCCTTCCAGAATGTTTTTTTTAAGAATTTGCTCTATAATCTTATTTAAAGTGACATCAATTCCGGCAACACCCAGAAATTTTCCATCTTTTGAGTAAATCGGCGTCACAGCCGTTGTCATGAATCCCAGGCCGGCCTCATCCTGATAAATCTGTGTCCATAGGGTTTTATGCTCCCTGTTGTTTTCGGGCCTTGCGATCTGGTACCATATTCCGTCTTTAAGGTCACCTTCCCTTACCGGCTTTAATTTTTCAACAAAATGTCGATTCGGATAATAAAAGGTAAAACTGGACTCGGAAACGATATAAATGGCAGCGGATTCAGGGCTGTTGTCCTTTATCTTAACCAAAAGCGGCCCGATGTTGGACAGGCCATCCAACTCTTCCCTGATTTCCTTTGAAATAACTGTATCGCCCCAATAGAGGATCTCAACAATTTCCCCGGCCTGATTCGAAAAAAAATTATTCCCAGGGTGAAAAGAGAGATGATGTTCTATTTTTCCCTGACCGGCAAACCCTTTTTTTTGATCAAACAGCATCGCAGCCTGCTGGGCAATAACAGCAGAGGAAAGCGCCACCTTACTGAAGGTATTCTCATGCCTCATGGCTTGCTCATCCATTATCCTGGATAAAAGCAGCGTGGTTTTTTCTTTGATATTTTTTTCATTGATGGAGGCGGAGTATTCCCCAAATTCTGTAACAAGGTTTGTTGCCAAAAAAATAAGCAGCCCCATGGAGAGTATAAAAACAACCAAAACAAGAAGAATTAACTTAAAGCCGATTTTGGAAAAAAGTGTTTTAAGTTGCTCCGGCACAGCCTGCAGAATGGATTGGAAACACAGTTCCCTTTTTTTTTTCACCATCCTTGCTCACCGTTTCCTGGCAGGTGACTGCCAGACACGCTTCCGCCTTGCAGCCAGGTAAAAGGATATGATGATTGATCCATTTGGATTTGACATGCTATTTTTTGTAATCAAAGCATTACAGGATGTCAAGAAATGATTCATATTAAAAAATCTTAAAATAGGTACTCCGTGACCTTCCTGTTGTGCCGGTGCACTCAGTTTTATAGCCTCTCATTTTTCCATGAAATAAACACAGCACATCATCAATTTTTACGCCTATTTTGTTAACCGGATGAATGGTATCGACTCAACAAACATGGCAACAACCAATGAAAATGTTAAAACATGCCTTTGCTGGAGAAAGCCAGGCCAATCAAAAGTACAAAGCCTTTGCAAAAATAGCTGAAAAGGATGGATTTTCAGGACCACTGCAGAGGCAGAGCGCATCCATGCCGACGGTCACAGGGCCAAGACCATGTTTCAGTTTGCAGTTGAGGCAGAGGAGGTCCACTCCCGGATATATAAAAAGGCCCTGGAAGCGGTTAAAAGCGGAGTAGACCTGACTGAGAGCGAATTTTATCTTTGCCCGGTCTGCGGCTATATCGAATTGGGAGCAGCCCCGGAAAAATGCCCTGTCTGCGGTGTAAAGCAAACGCTTTTTGAACAAGTGGGCTGATAATTTTTTGAGCAACTTTTAAACGTTGTCTACCCGCTTTTTGTTTTTGCCCCATGCTGTTTTGCAATGAACCGTGTCATCTGGCCCAGAACCACGGCCATGACCTTTTTGGGCAGAAAATAACCCGAAGCTGTTTTTGAAACAGCAGATAACAGCGCTTCAACCGTCTTTTGTTCGTCCCGGGTGCGGTCGTAGATCTCTTCAACCATCTGTCTCATGGTCACGGCATCTGTAATGGATTGTTTCATAAATCTGTTGCCGACGGGCTGTATCAGGGCGCCATAGTGTTCGAAAAGATGAATTGCCACCTCGTATTTGGCCATTTTTTTCAGGCTTTCCTGGTAAAGATCAAAATTGGAGTTGGCTGCAGCAAACACCATCTCTCCATAAATGATTCCCGCAGAGTCAGAAGCGGAAAGCACCTTTTCCTTTGGGATGTAAATGGCCATGGAGCAGGAAGAGTGCCCGGGCACATCAATGACCTCAAAATCAAGATCCCCGCAGGAAAGAACATCTCCTTGGGAAACGGTTTCATCAACCCCCATGGTTTTGATATCAAGGCTTTCACGTAGATGACCCAGTTGATCCTTTTTGGGCAGCATCATCTGATTTAAAGCAACAATGCCGGCCACCACATCCTCCCGTGAAAGGAGTTCTTTTGCCCGGACAGAGGCGGTAATTTTTATCCAGGGCCACTGCAGTTTTAAAAAAGGGGCAATGCCCACATGATCAAAATGGGAATGATGGAGGACCAGACGTTTGATCTTTTCAACATCGATATTGGCGGCCTTGATCTGGGCCATCACATCCTGGGCAATATAGGTCATGCCGCCCCCGAGGATGGCATATTCACCCTTGCCATCCACCAGGTACACACAGGACTCATTCCGCCCTAACATGGTTATCCGATCACTTACTTTTCCAGGCTGTTCAATTCTCATTGGATTGGCTCATATGGTAAAGGTATCGATAAAAATTTTTTTCTTCTCCGACATCAAATTTTTCTTTTCGAGAAAAATTGGTCGCCCCATTTACAAACAGGTCTCTGGCCTGTAGCTCAATGGTCTGTTCAGATGCGGATGCTGCATCAATGCGTTTGCAATTAACTGAGACCGAATTCTCCCCTTATTGTAAATAAACCTGTTTTTTCATATCTTAGGGTAACATCATACCCATTCGCAAGTACTGTGAGGATTGCATTTAATTCTCTGTTCATGTCAACTCCTTTAGTCAATATGAGGTTATCCTATGTCAGATATCATGTTGCGGGTCCAAACAAAAGCGTTTAGGAATGAAGAATCCCCCATTTTCTGTTAGCGGGTTCTTTGCATAAAAGGCAAATTTATTCAAGAAGAATTTCTATAAAATCAATTCTCAATAGGCTGAACATTCTGACTAAGATTTTTAAAAATCTTTGCGCATGACTGACGCTGGTCGGGCTCTATGCCAAAAGCAGAAAATACCCCCCGGCAAAACACTTTTATTTTTTGATGAAATCCAAGAATGTGAAAGAGCATTGTTAAGCTTAAGATATTTTTATGAAGACATACCAGAACTTCATGTTATTGCAGCAGGCTCTATGCTTGAGTTTGCTTTAGGCAAAGTGTTTTTACCCGTTGGGAGAATTTCTTTTGAATGGATGACTCCGATGACATTTTATGAAGTTCTGAAAGCGTCTAAAAAAAATATGCTTGCAGACCAACTCCCCGGCATCCTTGATTTCAGGCCGGTAAGTGAATTTGTGCATCAACAAATCATAGATCAATTAAAAAATTATTTTTTAACAGGAGGTATGCCTGAGGCCGTTAAAAAATATTGCC
>DAOWDR010000528.1 GCA_030638935.1 Desulfobacteraceae bacterium
CATGCCTGCCAATACCTTTTCCAGGGATTGGGGAACCCGGTACTTAAGATCCAACTTTTTCTCTGCCATGGCCTTTACCATCCCGGGATCTGATTGGGCTGCCACATCAACTCCCGCAGTCAATACAATAAACCGGCCTTTTACGGATTCCTTAACAAAGGCAGCCGCCATCTGGCTTCGGCAGGCATCATTTTTTGAAACAAATAACAAAATTTTTTTGTTGAGGGCGGTTTCCAACAAATGGGATGCCGCATCCTGGATCTCCTTTGACAGCTCTGGCCGGGGAATGATATCCCTTGCATCCTCGACATTCCGATAGGTCAAAGAACCGGAATAATCGGCAGAAATGGCATCAAAAAAATACTTGGCTGTCAGCTCCACCCCTTCAAAAAGGCGCTTGCCGCCGGAAGCCCCAACCGCCAGCAAAAAACCCTGGCGGTAATATAGGTCGGGATCCAAAAGCTTGAGTTTGTATCTACGGCCCCAAAACATCTGGCACCGGTCAATGAAACCCTTTACCTGGGCCGTCACATTATAAAAAAAGACCGGCGATGCAAGCACAACCACATCCGCCTTTTTGACCAGGGAATACCCCTTTTCCTCCATTTCATCCCTAATGGGGCAAAATCCTTTTTTCTCACAGACAATCAACTCCCGGCATGGCTGAATATCCAATTTTTCCGGATGAATCACCTGGGTGGTGGCCCCATGGGATTCGCATGCCTTTAAAAACAAGGTTAGCAGATAATCTGAATTCCCCTTTTTCCGCGGACTTCCCTGTATCCCCAGTACAAACATTATCTCCTCCCTATTTTCTTGTTAAGATGGCCGGTTGTTGGCAGCCGCCATATAAATCAGCCCCAAGATCATATTTTCCCCGCCAGAAAAAAAAGATGTCCCGGGCCAGTCCCGGCCGGATCTTTGGCAGGTCCGGGCTATCCAATACCCTAATGGCAGACCTGCCTTGGGCCAGGGTTGTCGATATAAGCAATAAAAGATCTTTTCCAACCATGGCGGTTTCCTCTACCATATCTTGAATTTTGCTTGAAAAAAAAGCGCCTGAGCAAGGATCCCTATATCTTAGTTTTTGACTAAAAAAAGGAAGGTTCACAGGACCGTTCCAGGGATAAATCAACCCAATTACCTTATCAGGTATCCATCCTGTTTTTCTGTTCAAAAAGGCAAAGGCTTTCCAGGCCATGGCAGACCGGAACAGATACTGGAGGACCATGTGGGAATAAAGGGCAGGGACCAGATATCTTTTTTCCAGCCGGGTCCCCTGGAACAAATCAGCCAGAAACATGTAAAGCTTCTTTTTCGGCACTTCCAGGCTTCTGAGAACCAGGGCAAGGGAAGCCTGGGGTCGGTACAGATGCCAAAGATGCAGGTCCATGGCAGTTTCAAACTGACGGTGCCTGGCGGTTGCCCCGGAATGTACCCCGTCCATGCCGGCAAAATAAAAGACCAGGGGGTGGAACATTGTATCGGCCAGAATATGACAGATCACACCGGCGGCAAAGGCCAGGACAGCGGGTTCCTTGCCCGGATTTTTATCCAAAAAGGTCAGAACCGGCTCAAGGGCCCGGGCATCCCCGCCGTGGAAAGGGGCGCTTAAATTTTGTATCACCGCTGTTTTCGGGCCCGCCAGATAATAAAAAGGAATATCCAGTGTAACAGCTCCCAGAAGAAAAAGGTTGGAAAAGGATTGGACGGGCTGATAAAACAAGGAATCCCTTGGCAATTTTTTTGCCAGGGCTGCTGCCAGGGTCCAATGGGTAATTTCCTTGGGCATAAATTTACTCCAGATACTGGGTGATATAAGGCGACCTTTTATCTCACAAAAAACTATCCATTTTTTTGTTCCAGGGTAAGCAATTGCTTTTTTACATCAATCCCGCCGCCAAATCCGGTGAGACTCCCGTCTTTCCCAATGACCCGGTGACAGGGAATAATAATGGAAATAGGATTTTTCCCATTGGCCATACCCACTGCCCGAAAGGCATTTGGATTACCGATTCTTATGGCCAGTTCACCATAGGAAATGGTCTCTCCATAGGGAATCTTGAGCAATTGGTGCCAGACCTTTTGTTGGAATCGGGTTCCCTGTATTTTAAAATCAAGGGCCGGGACCAGATTGAATTTTCTAAGTGATCCGTCAAAATAGGCATCCAGCTGGGTTAAGACCTTTGAAAAAGGGGTATTGCCCTCTATCCAATCAGATTCCGGTTCCCTTCGGGTTTTACCCAAGGGAAAATTCAAGGTTTCAAGCCGGTCATGGCCGGTTAATAACAATCGACCAATGGGGGATTCGTAATAACAATAATTCATGGGCTCTCCTTTTCATTAATCTTTACACTATCACCATTATTGAAGCAATATCAGATCTGTATTTTTGGTATTCTTAACCGGATTGAAAGCCCTGGTCGCCTTTATGACAAGCCTTGACATCCCCATGG
>DAOWDR010000362.1 GCA_030638935.1 Desulfobacteraceae bacterium
GACCATCCCGGGCCTTCGGGAAAAAGCAAGAAAACTGAGCAAGGCCATGGGAAAAATCACAAAAGATGAAATTCTTGCCTCTGTCATCATTTTTTCCTGCATCTTTGTCATGTCGGTAAAACAATTTATTCCCGCCTTGGATGTTCTGGACAAAAACGCCATCATCCTGGTCTCCACCATATTGTTTTTTATATTCCGCCTTCTGGATATCAAGGACCTGGAATCAGTGCCCTGGAATATCATGCTGCTTTTCGGCGGTGCCATGAGCATAGGTTTTTGTCTCTGGGAAACCGGTGCTGCAGAATGGCTGGCCATCAACTGGCTGGACATGTTTAAAGAATCCACCGGGTTTGTTTTTATCATGAGCATTGCCTTTTTCATCATGATGATGACCAACTTTATAATGAATGTGGCGGCCATTGCCATCTCACTGCCGGTTGCCCTGGTGGTTGCACCCTACCTGGGTGTGGCACCGGAAGTCATTTTGTTTGCCGCCCTGGTAACTGCCGGCATGCCCTTTTTGCTTCTGGTGGGTGCGGCTCCCAATGCCATTGCCTACAATTCAAAACAGTTCACCACGGGCGAATTTTTCCTCTATGGAATCCCGGCCAGCATCATTCTCATGATAATGGTTGCCATTGCCGTCTACTTCATCTGGCCCATAATGGGAATGCCCATATTATTAAAATAATCTATTGATAGGACATATGGTATGAAAGACAAAATTGTAAAAGAAATAATGATTCCTCTATCCGATTACGCAACCGTTTCGGAAGATGAGACCCTTGCCAATACAATTAAAGCCCTGAAGGAGTCCCAAAAGGATAACAACCTCAAGTATAAGCACAGGGCCATTCTGGTATATGACAAAAATGACCATATCACCGGAAAAATGAGTATCTTTGATATATTAAAAGCCCTTGAACCCAAATACAGGCAGTATGAACATCCAAAGGAGAATGAAGACAGTGGATTATCCAGATTCGGATTTGACCAGGACTTTCTCAATTCCCTGATTGATAACTTCAGCCTCTGGGACGAGACCATGGATGAGCTCGTCAAAAAAGCGTCAAAACTAAAAATAAAGGAGGTCATGTATACGCCTTCCAAAGGTGAATATGTTGATGAAGACGCCCCCATTGCCGAGGCAGTACACCAGTTTATTCTTGGCTGCCACCAGTCTCTTCTTGTTTTGAAAAAGGATAAAGTTATCGGAATTTTAAGGCTGACTGATATTTTTGATCTGGTCTGTGACCTTGTCGAATAGAAAACCATAAACAGCTTTTGATTGTGGCTGGCCGGGCGATGCCCGGTCAGCCCTATCTTCTTTCCTGTCCGGCCGGGGGTATCACACCCCTAGGATTTTTGTCATCCGATCTTATTCCCGCCCAATTAGTTCTCATTTGGCACCGCCTATATATAAAGGATACAAATACCGGTGACAATTACAAAAAATAAGGATACTTTTTTAATTATATTTGCAAACGTATGGAAAAGATCCATATCAATGGCGGTAGACCATTGGCCGGCCTTCGGCATCAATATCAATGCCAATGGTATCTCCGGTCTTAAACCCAAGGCGCAAAAAGTCCTTGACCACCTCATCGTGGCGTTCAACATTCCAATAAGCCGACCAGAGGGGATTTCGTACCGAGTCAATCCCATATGCATCATGGCTGCACAAATTAATTCTAAATTTATGCTTGGCAATCAAGGTGTCTGCTTCAGCCAGAAAAATATCAATTTTATAAAGGTTGTTATGCAGGGCTTTTGACAGGGCTTTCTGAAGCCTGGGCGAATCATCCAAATAATGGCTGGCGATCTGGTAGAGTTCGGTGGGGTCCTGGATAGCAAACCCTAGAACCGCAAATCTCTGGTGCCTCAAAGCAAAAGACTCCAGTTCCTGTTCATATGCCTGGATACTGGATATAACAGAATTGATATCAGGATTTGTTTTTTGTGATCCATGGGCAATCTCTTCGCATTGGCTGATAATATTGATATAAAAAGATTTATTGTCCATTACATAGACCGGTCGTTCCCTGTAATTTCGCCGTTTTCGAATTCGCCTGATGCCGTCCAGTTTGATTGACCGCTCGCTTTCTTTTTCTTCCAGGGTTTCAATATCTGAAATATCCTTGGCCTGGACCACATGGATTTCTCCATCGGTTGCAATAATATACTCAATCTCACACTTGAATCCCAAAGCCTTTTGTATGTCGTTTGAAAGTTGAAGCAGCCTTCTGTCATGGGGTACTTTTGTGATATAGGGCTCGCTTTGCACCTTGTGGGTGCGATCCCTGCAATAACCAAATTCCCAGTCGTTGCCGATCATTTTCGCCATGACACTGGAGCAGTTGACAAAGGGCATGACAATGACCCCCATTCCATTCATATCGATATCCGGTGCATGGTTGAACATCTGCTGCCGCTGGACAGACAATTGTTTGGATGTTTGGGCAATTTTGATCATGCGGTTTCGGGCATATTTTATTCCACCGATATCTGCATAGGTTTCCAAAGAATCAAAGGTGCCGCCCTTAAATTTTGATTCCAGGGGGTGGGCACTCCTTGCAATGACTTTATAACTTTCCCTGTGGTTGTCTAAAAACAGATCAAGTTCTTTGAAATCTTCGCTGTTGAATTTGCCAGCCGGCACATAAATAAATTCAGGAACCTTAAATCCATTTTTCCGGAGTTTTTCCAGGAGCCTTGCTTTTTCAGGTGTATTGGTTTCCATATTTAGCCTTGACTTTTAGAACAAATTTCACTAATTGATAAAAACCGACCGAACATTCGGTTGGGACTAACTTTTAGGTAACATATGTCAAAAAGAAATGCAATACTTGTCGCTGCCACCAGCCTGTTTTCAAAAAACGGATTCCAGGGAACTTCAATGGCTGAATTGTCACGACTGACAGGGGCTGCCCGGGGAACCATCTTTCATCATTTTAAAAACAAGGAAGACCTGTTTCTGAATATACTTAAAAATGTCCGGGATAATATTCTATCAGCCTTTGGAGAACACAAGGAAACCACCTGCTATGAAAATGGTATGAAGATGGTGGAAGGAATGGTTACCTTTTATCTCCACCTTGCAGGAGAGAACGAGGATCAATTCCTTTTGCTGCACAGGCATTATCCCTATCAGATGGCAGAAACAAACCCGATTTTCAGAACATATCTTGAATCGGTATACAATTGTCTTTTGGATATTTTTGAAGAAGGTATCGCAATCGGACTAACAGACGGATCTGTAAAAGTTACATCCCCGCGCAATACAGCCATGGTATTGTTTGCCATGGTGGATGGTGTGGCAAGATTCAATACCTATAATTTGTACCAGGCCGGTTCTTTGTACCAGGATCTTATATCATCATGCCGAAATATATTGGCCCCTGAAAACCAGGCATGTGAAATCAATGGATAAAATCATCATTTTTCCCCTTGTTAAAATGTATCCCCGGGAAAACCGGTATTCATTAAAGGAATAAAAAAAATGTCCGTATTAACCATATTCAGCGGTATTTTTTGCAATGAAGCATCCATGGCCCGTGACCTTGCGGAAAGAACCAAATTTTTATTGGTCACAGATGACCAGATCACCGACATGGCAGCGGAATTGTCGGGTATAAAAAAAAGTAAAATTCAAAAAGCATTTTCAGCCAAAACATCGGTATTTAACAATTTCACCCATGAAAAAGAACATTCCATTGCACACCTGAGGCAGGCATTAGCAAAAATAATGGTCAATGAGAATATTATTGTTTCAGGATACGTTAGCTTGCTGATTCCGGAAACAATCAGCCACTTATTGCGGATTTGCCTTATCGCAAATACTTCATTCCGGTTGGAATTGGCAAAAAATGAGACTCAACTTTCTGAAAAAGAAGCCAAAGAGCTAATCCTGCGTGATGATGATGACAGGTCGGCATGGACAAACAAACTTTTTTCAGTGGAGAACCCATGGGATCCGGCTTTGTACGACATGGTATTGCCCATGGATGAAAAAGAGCAGGGCAAGGCTTTGGCCCTGATTGAAAAAAATCTGTTAAAGGAGGATAGGGGGGAAATAGAGAACACAAAAACTTCGGTGAATGATTTTTTACTTGCCGCAAATACTGAGGTTGCCCTGGTAAATGCCGGCCATAATGTCGGGGTTCGGGCCAAAAAGGGAAAAATTGTGCTCACTATCAACAAACAGGTTCTCATGGTCAGCCGACTCGAAGAAGAGCTGAAATACATTGCCGGAAAGGTGCCGGGTGTCCTGGCCGTTGAAACTGTTGTCAACCAGCAAAACTTACAATCCCCAATTTATAAAAAACATAATTTTGAACTGCCTTCAAAAGTTCTTCTTGTTGATGATGAAAAAGAATTTGTACAGACCCTGTCCGAGAGGTTACAGAGGAGGGATATGGGTTCTGTGGTTGCCTACGATGGAAAGTCTGCGCTGGATTTGGTACGAAATGATGATCCTGAAGTGATGATCATTGATTTGAAAATGCCCGAGATTGATGGTATGGAAATTCTCAAACAGGTAAAACAGGTCCGGCCGGAAATCCAGGTAATTGTCCTGACCGGTCATGGATCAGAACAGGACAGGGAAACCTGTATGGACATGGGCGCCTTTGCATATATGCAAAAACCCGTGGATATCAATCTGTTAAGCCAGACCCTGAAAAAAGCACATGAAAAAGTTCTGGCCCATGGAAAATCGGTATAGAAAGTATTTTCAACGGAATTATAAAAATAATGAAACGATTGAATAAATTTAAACCGGCTTTCTGGAACCACAGGGATATTTCAGGAGGTCACTTCCATACAGCCTTTAATTTCCAGCGCAAATGGAAGCTGATTGTATTAATCACCTCCTTTATGGCATTGTCGCCTCTTTTTGTTATGACCCTTGTGGACTTCAGCCTCACCCGCCGGGTTATCGAGGATGAGGTCAAAGCCGGCATGTCAAAAATTCTGAACCTGACTGCCGCTTCCATCTCCTTTTCCAGTGACTTGGAAAAAACAGCTAGGGATTATATTGATCTTCTTAATTCAGGGGATAACAATGACACCTTTGTTATCAATGAAAACGGCACCTTGCTCACCACCTCTTTTTATTATGGCAAACCAGGAACCATCAATGCCCTTAACACCAGCCCATTTAAAGGTCAGACAGGGATTGTGGAATCTGTGACTCCTGACAAAAAGAGCGTCATTGCCGGGTATGCCAGAATAAACAACTCCCCTTTCATCCTCGTCCAGGTAAAAAGCAAACAATGGCTTACGGATTTGTGGTTCAAACCACGGCTTACGATGGTCTGGTACCTGGCAGCCAGCATTGTTTTAATTTTATTGTCCATAATGGGGATGGCGACCTATCTTGTAGGGCGCATCCACTCAGCAGATCAAAAAAGAATCGAAGTCCTGCACCATGCTGGTTATACAAACAAACTTGCATCCATTGGGAGACTGGCATCCGGGGTTGCCCACGAGGTCAATAACCCCCTTGCCATTATCAACCAAAAAACAGGCTTAATGGTGGACCTGCTCACCCTTAAGGAAGGCTCTTCTCCGGACCTGCGGATGGTTCCCCTTGCCAATGATGTTCTGGATGCAGTAACACGATGCGGTACCATCACCCGGCGGTTGCTGGATTTCGCCCGGCACATGGAATCAAGTATTCAGCTGGTGGATTTAGGAGCGGTCATAAAACAGACCCTGGCCTTTCTTGAAAAAGAAGCCCAACGCCGGGGTATCACCATATCAGTGGATAATAAGACTTTAATTCCCGGATTTGAATGCGACAGGGGCAGCCTCCAGCAAATTTTTTTGAACCTGTTTAACAATGCATTTGCCGCAATGGAAAATGGGGGACAACTTACCATCCGTGTCAAATTCAAGAAAAAAGAAAAAGTGACCATAACCGTCTCCGATAATGGCAGCGGTATTTCCGAAGATGATATTCATAATATCTTTGAGCCTTTTTATTCGTCAAAAAATGATAATTGGGGTTCCGGCCATGGCCTGTCCATTACCTACGGGCTGGTTAAGGAGATGGGCGGTGATATCATGGTAAAAAGTCAGCTGGAAAAAGGCACTAGTTTTACCCTGTTGCTACCTGTAACACCAGAGAAAAAGCTAAAAGTCAACAGGGACTCAGATCCTGATGAAGGGCTAAATGAATAAAGACAAAAATAAAATATCGGCCGAAACGGCTGAAGATAAACATATGATGGCAGAGGCAGGGATATCTTTTTTTTGTAAAATGTCGGCTTCTGCAACCCATGAAATTAAAAATACCCTGGCCATTATCAATGAGAATGCAGGGCTGCTGGAAGATTTGTCCTTGATGGCTGAAAAAGGACATCCCCTGGCATTGGAACGTGTCAAGGATATTTCACAGCGGGTGGCAAAACAGGTGGGACGGGCAGATCTTATATTGAAAAAATTGAACAGACTTTCCCACAGTGTCGATCTGCCCAGGGAAATAATAAATCTTGAAAATACAGTGATTTTTGTTCTGGATTTGGCCGCCAGAATTATTGAGATGCAGGGGATTATAGTGGAAGTAACTTCTCCTAAATCACCCATTGTGGTTGACACAAACCTGTTTTATCTGCAAAATTTAATCTGGCGGGCCATTGAGGCTGCCTGTTGTGCATCAAAATATTCATCAGAATGTTTAGCTAAAAAACATGTGATTATTTCATTTGAAACCGATTCAAATAACCCTTTGATCCGTTTTTCAATGGACCGGGTTAAAGCAGGCTCATTGGATGATCTGTTTTGCTCAAAGGAAGACCTTGCACTTATGGCATCTCTAAAAATTTTCATTGAGAAGAATGAAGAGAATAACTGGTTTGGTTTTATGTGGAAAAAAAATATTTAACCTTTTACACCAATAAATAATTACACCAAATATTATAAGGAGAAAAACTATGTCGGAAAAAGTATTGCTTGTTGATGATGAAAAAGAATTTCTGGAAATCATGTCCGAACGGATGGAAGCACGTGGAATGGTGGTAACAACTACCGAATCAGCGGATAAGGCCCTGTCTCTTATCGAAAAAGAGTCCTTTGATGCCATTATCATGGATTTTCAGATGCCGGGAATGGATGGTCTGGAAGCCTTAAAAGCCATTAAAAATCAAAAGCCGGAACTACAGATCATTCTTCTGACCGGCTATGCCACCGTTGAAAAAACAGTGGAAGCCATGAAAATCGGTGCCACTGATTTCCTTGAAAAACCTGCTGATTTAGAAGCCCTGGTTGGAAAAATCAAAAAAGCTAAGGCAGAAAAAATGCTTCTGGTTGAAAAACAAACTGAGGAAAAAATCAAGGATATCCTCCAGCGGCACAGATAAATTTGTTTGGTACTTTAAAGATACGCCAGGAGAAATAGGTTGAAAATCATAATTGTCGGAGCAGGTGAAGTCGGATATAATATTGCCAAACGGCTGGCCTCGGAAAATAAGCAGGTGGTGATCATCGACCAAAACCTCGATGCCTGCAGGCGTATTTCCGAAGATCTTGATGTTCAGGTGATCACCTCTTCAGGGAGCAATCCTTCGGTTCTTCTGGAAGCTGGAATCAAGGAGACCGATATTCTTCTGGCAGTCACGGACAGTGATGAAATCAATCTGGTGGCCTGCCTGGTCACCAATATTTTATCTCCGACAACCAAAAAGCTTGCCCGGATACGAAATTCAGACTTTGATGCCTACCATGACAGTTTTAAAGATCATACTCCCCATATAGATACCGTAATCAACCCTGAAATCGAGGTGGTAAACACCATCCGGAAACTCATGGATGTTCCCAGTGCCCAGGATATTGGGGATTTTGCCGACGGAAAGGTCAAATATGTGGGTATCAGGCTCAATAAAGACTCTCCCATCGCCGGAATGCCCTTGATTGATTTTCATGGTAAATTTGGAGAAGACAGACCCCTGATTGCTGCCATCATAAGAAACAACCAGGTGATTGTACCCAGGGGCACCCACAAGATTGAACAAGGAGACCTGGTCTATTTTGTAAGTGAAACTAAAAAATTTGAAAAAACATTAAAACTGTTCGGCGTACAAACACACCCGATTCAAAGTTGCCTGATCATCGGCGGAGGGCGCATCGGTGCAAGGTTGGCCAAAATACTTGAACAAGACGGGATAAAGACAAAAATTATTGAAGCCGACCGCAAACGCTGCCATGACCTGTCCAAAGAGATGGATAAAACAGTGGTCCTCCACGGAGACGGGTCAGACCAAAAACTTTTTTTAGAAGAAAATGTCGGTCAAACCGATGTTGTAGTTTCTGTGACCAGCGACGATGAAACCAATATCCTGGTCTCTTTGCTGGCTAAAAACCTGGGTGTTAAAAACACGGTGACAAGAATTGGAAAAGCAAGTGATTACCCC
>DAOWDR010000509.1 GCA_030638935.1 Desulfobacteraceae bacterium
GTGGTTGAACGAGGGATGAAATACCATGTTTTTGACCGGGCCATGGATGCGATTTTAAAAATTACCCGGGATGCAGGCACCAAATTGATTCCGGTCTATACAAATATTCGTCATCTGTGTGATGAACGGGAACTGTGGCTGGACAGTTTTTTTGGGGCGGTTCTGGCTTCCATGGCCCATACCTTTAGCACTAGGATAAACCTGATGTTCATCGGATCATCCTATGATATTCCCAACCTGCATCCCTGCGGCTCCCATCCCCTGCTGGACCCGGAATATTCCAGTTACGGGATGAGACTTCGCCACCGGGACTATGAACTGTCACGCCTTGAAAAAATAAAAATTGTCTCCACCTGGAATGCGGCATTTCAGAATTTTCGGGTCTGTCTTGCCAATGTTCCGGACCGGCTGAACTGCGGCAAATGTGAAAAATGTGTCCGGACCATGACAGAACTGACCGCCCTGGGGGTGTTGCACAAGACCAGTGCCTTTGTTGAGGATGAGGTGATGCCGGCAGATATTGAACAATTTGATATCACCATCAGGGTGCGGCCGCCATTTTACCGGCCCATGATTCCCCTGCTGAGGCAGCAGGGCAGGGATGACCTGGCAGATACCATTGACCAGTTGTTAGAAAAGACCAGTTGATAAAAAAGAATAGCCGCAAAAAGAGGAAACATGAAAAAAAATCGGCATATTATTGGCCATGGGAAACATGTTGGGGGCAGTATCTACCTTTATTTATTTTGGATTTATTCTGCCCTCCATCCAAAAGGATCCTGCCATTCCGGAATATTTTAGCACCTTGTTTTTCCTGGCAGGCATTGGAGTCACGGCTTTTTTAGGTTTCTTCCTGCTGAAAAGAAAGTCGGTCAGAATCTTGTATGAAGTGGCCGACGGCAGGCAGGACATATCCGAGTTTGATTCCGCCATGATTTATCATCTTCAAAGGGAGGCTCTACAATTTCCCGTGGTTGTTACGGTGATTTCCTTTCTGGTCTGGATTCTGGCCGGTTTTATTTTCGGGTTTATAGAACCATTGATCACGGCTGTAATTTTTAATGTGGTAACACCGGATCTGGTGCTCTGCCTGAGGCAGTTTTTGGGGATCATTCTTCTTGGCGGGGTGGTGACATGTATGGTTCTTTTTTTTATTCTGGAAAATGCCTGGCGTCCCCATATTCCCAAGTTTTTTCCAGAAGGGCATTTAAACCGGGTCAAACATGTTCTTAAGATCAGTGTCAGAAAACGGTTTTTAGTGGTCACTCTGGGGATCATCCTGATTCCACTGCCGGTGATTGTGACCACAATTGTTTCAAATATTTCCCAGCTTCACCTGGCCGATGCACTGACCAGAAGCCAGTTGATCTCTTCCCTTTATTGGGAGCTGTTATTTATTTCCATGGATTCCCTGATCATTGCATTGATGATGGCATATTTTTTGTCAAAAAGCATCTCAACCCCCCTGCTTCAGATCAAAAATGCCATCAAGGCAGTGGAAAACAATGATCTTGATACCCGGGTGGAAATCATGTCCAATGACGAACTGGGGGATGTGGCCCAGGGAATAAATGCCATGATTTCAAGCCTCAATGAAAGCCGGCGGGTAAGGGATTCATTTGGCAGGTACATGGGCGAGGAAATCAGGGATGAAATCATGTTAGGTAAGATTTCCCTGGATGGGGAGATGAAGCGTGTTACCCTGCTTTTTTCTGATTTGAGGAATTTTACAAGTCTTGTGGAAAAGAATCATCCCCGCCAGGTGGTCAAAATTTTGAACCAGTATTTTAATGAAATGACCCTGGCTGTCAAAGAACACAAGGGACTTATCCTCCAGTATGTGGGAGATGAGATCGAGGCTGTTTTTGGGGCACCTGTCGGGTTTGAGGATCATCCTGAAATGGCGGTCCAGACTGCCCTGGAAATGAGAAAACGATTGATAGCATTAAATATTACCCTTGTGGAACAGGGGTTTGAACCACTGGAACACGGTATTGGAATTCATTCCGGGGCTGTACTTGCCGGCAATATTGGCAGTCAGGAAAGAATGTCCTATGCCCTGGTGGGTGATACTGTGAACACAGCTTCCCGCATAGAAGGGCTTGCAAAAATCTATGGTACCGACATTATCCTGAGCCAGACCACCCATAACCTTTTAACCGGAGCATATGTCACAAAGCAGCTTGAGCCTGTAACTGTAAAGGGCAAGGATGAGGGGTTGATTGTGTATAAACTTATGTCCTGACCCACTCTATATTTGGCTTGGATTTATTGGATTTTTCTTGGGATTTTGCCGTGGAGATCCCTGATGCGCAGACTTAACACCGAGCAGATTTGGAGGGCAATTCGTGGAAATTCCATGGCTGTTTCCTTGAACTCCTGCTTGTGAAGAATTAGAAATTGGGACGGTTCAATGGTCCGGATGGTGGCTGATCTAGGGGCATCATCTATCAATGCCATCTCTCCAAAAGCCCCTCCGGCTCCAATATGGTCCAGCATCACTTCTTTGCCGTCTGCCTGTTCCATGATAACTTCCACACGGCCTTTAATTATGAGAAATACGGTTTCTCCCACATTATTCTGTTTGATGACCGTTCTTCTTTCCGGGTAATCCAGTTCCTTTGTTACCGCAGCAATGGCGGCAAGCTCGGCTGCGCTTAAGCCTGAAAAAATTTCAATCTCCTTTAAAAGAAGTATTTTTTCCCCCAGGGATATTTCTGTGGAATTGATTCTCTGGGGATCTTTTGAAATGTCCTTGGGTTTATTTAAAATCATTTTAACTTCCTTTGAAATATGTTTATTCATTGAATTTTCCAACTCATTCAACATCTCTTTTGCTTCATAGAGGGTGGGGTCATCATGGATCAGGCTCAGGCCCATGAGAACGTCCACCCAGTCTTCAGAAGCCAGCAGGTTTGAAAGGACCTCTTTTCCCTCTGTATCCAGTTTCGGGATTTTGAGAATCTTTTTACCTTCAGCCAGGGCCATTGACGGGGTGGGGCTTTCAAGCAGGGGAAGCATGGAATTAAAGGTTTTACGGTCTAGAATATCGCTCAGCAATTCAATGGCATTGGCCCTTTGCCGGGTGTCGGGGGAAAAAATTCCCCGCCATGCGGTTTTCATCCGGCCTGTCTGATCATGGATGGCTAGGACCCGAATGATATTTTCAAGCACCACATCTTTTTTTTGCAACAGATGTTCAATGGTAAGGTCCCGTATTTTTCCTTTGGGAAGTTGCCTCAAGTTTTCTTCCATGGCAAGGTAGGTATAGCTTTTGTTCAGGTTTTCCTTGGCAAACATCAGAATTCCAAACTCTTTTATGTCAAGGGTTTCTAAAAGTTCAAACAAGCCCCTTCGAATCCTGGTACCGGGCATTCCTAGAAATTCAACCAAAAGTTTGTGGTTTTGATAATTGGCTGTCCGTATCTTTTCCTTGGCAAATTCATGGATGGGAGCAATGTTGTCCCCCAAAAGAAGTATGGCTTTTTTAAGAGAAAAATCATCATCAATTTCAAGGGCATCAAGGGCTGCCATTCTGACATCCTGTCGGTCATAGGAAAGATAGGCAAAAATAACTGCATTCAATTCTCTGGCCCTTAACCGGGACAGGGCTCTAATGATATCCGGGATGATGGGGTCAATATCTTTTTCCGATAATATGGCAAGCAGACCATCAATATATCCCCTGTCATTGCTTAAGCCTGCGCTGATAATACCAGATTGCCGTTGATCCATATTTTTGGCCCAAAACCAGGTGTTGATCATGGGACCATGCTGTGCTGGATCTCTTGAATAGAGGCAGGCCGCTGCAAATCCTTTGACAACCGGGTGTTCATTTTCAATATAGGGGGTTAAATCCACCCCGTTTATGGCCTTAAACTCATTTTGGCAAACGAGTTTTAATATGGCAATGGTGACCTCTGGTTTTCCAGGATCTAAAAAGTGTATCAATTTTTTGGCTGCATCTGCACGGGATGAAGGAGAGATCATTTTGATCAGGGCCAGTTGGGTTTCCTGGTCCTGTTCTTCAAGATTATTAAGGATATGGGTATCCAATTGTGTTGGAGAAAAATTTTTCAGCAGTTTTCCATACCAGATGGCATCTTTTCCCCTGGCAGATAAAAAAGAGGCTTCAAGGTCGGATAAAACCTTATCCTGTTTGAATATACTTCCCAGCTCTTTCTGGTCAAGGCTCTTGATATCCAGAAGATTATTTGAAATAAGATCCTTCAGGATCATGGCGTATTTGGATTTCAAGACAAGGGGGGCTGCCATCCAGGCCAGTACAAAGGGCAGGGCCACAAAGGTCAAATACCTGGGATGGAAAAAGGAACTTGAGATGAGAATCAGGCTGGAGCCTGTAAACAAGGCCATTCTCACCACGGTTCCCCTTAAAAAAGGACGGATCATGTTTCTATAGGATTCTGGAAAAAGTCCGATTAAAATGGAGTTTGCCGGCATATTGATTGTGGTGCGGAGGATATTGGTGGACATCCTTGCATACATGGCGGAAAACATATCAAACCGGAAGAGAAATGCAAAAAATGCAATCATATAGTTAAATGGGTGGAACATCAGGGCCACGGGTAGTCCCCATCGCCCATAGATCCTGCCCACAAAGAGAAGGATAATAAGGCTGATGGTATACAATCCTCCCCTGAAATACCCGAAAAACTGTATCATGGCAGCTTCCGAGGCAAATTGGTCATTTATGGCATAATTAAACTGATAATTCATGATGGGGATGACCACATTGGGCATAAAGGTCAAAACCAATACGATCTTGATCAGCACTGAATCTTTTATCAGGGGGAGTACAGCTTTGAATTCCTGGGCCATGGAGGGTTTCTTTTTGTCGGGTTCGCCGGTTTTCTCCGGAAATATCAGGGTTGAATAACTCCGGCCCATTGCCTGGACAAGGACAGCTCCCATGAGGGTGGTGGCAAGATACAGATAGAGCAGGTTGTCCAGGTTAAAGGTTTTTGCAAAATAAGGGGTTCCGAAACTGCCGAGAATCAGTCCTATCACCCCGCCCGCCGTCAGGAGGGGGAATAGGCGCTTGGATTGGCGCATATTGAAAAGATCATTGCATAAATTCCAGAACAATAGGGCCTGGAGCAGTTCAAATTGGCTTTTGAGCATGAAAAGCAATGGATACAACAGGTCAAATCCAAAGGGGATAAGCAGCCGGATAATGGTTACGCTGATGCCTGAGATAATAAATACATAGGAAA
>DAOWDR010000339.1 GCA_030638935.1 Desulfobacteraceae bacterium
CGCCGGTGTGCATCCAGACTTTCCCGTCTGCGCGGATTTTAAGGGTCTTGTCTGCTTCTTCTTCCTGACTTAAGTATCCTTTCATGACAGCAGGGCCGCTCAGGCAGATTTCCCCATCTTCCCCCGGGGGGGCTTGTTCTGTGGTGTCTGTTTTGACTATTTTTGCGTCCATGTCTGAAAAGGGAACCCCTATACTGTTTTGGCGATAGGTGCCCATGGGCATGGCCATGATTGCGGTGACAGCTTCTGTGAGGCCGTATCCTTCCAAGAGCTTCACATCTCCTCCCCTGGACCGGACAATGGCTTCAAACTCTTCTTTTATTACCCTGGGCAGGGTGTCGGCTCCACAAAAGGCAGCCTTGAGACAGGCAAGGTCGGCTTTTTTAAAATCTTTGTTTTTGTTCAGGGCGGCATAGAGGGTGGGAATGCCGATTATAAAACTTGGTTTTTTGGTTCGTATCAGCTTGGCCACTATTTGCGGGGTGAACTGGGGTACCAATATACTTTTGACCCCTCCCATAAAGGCGGCATTGACGCATACGCCCAGGCCAAACCCGTGGAAAATGGGCATAATGGCCAAAATGGCATCGGTTTCATCCAGGTTGCCCCAGGCCGCAACCATCATTCCCTCTGAAATAAAATTCATATTGGAGAGAAGTATTCCCTTGGGTTTTCCAGTGGTGCCGCCGCTGTATAAAATTACAGCTGTGTCATCGGGGCCCATGGGAGCTTTTTTTTGTTTTGGAAAAGAGCCTTTCATCAGGTCTTGCCACCAGGCCACCTTGGGGTCTTGTGGTACCTTGGAAATTTTTCTCCCCTTGGTGAGCCAAAAGCCGAACTGCTTGATGGGGGACAGGTAATCCCCGATCCGGGTCAGGATCAGTTTTTTACAATTGGTCTTTTCCATGATGGCCGCAAATTTGTCGTAAAAGGCATCCAGGGTCAGTGCCATGGAGGAGTTGGACAGGTTTAAATAAAATTCAATTTCACTTTGGGTGGACAAAGGATGGATCATGCTGGCCACGGCTCCAAGCTTGTTGGCCGCATAAAAGCAGATAATCCCCGCAGGAGAGGTGGGCATGGAGATGGTAATGGTGTCTCCCTTTTTAAGGCCCAGGTCGGCAAGGGCGTCGGCACAAAGGGAAATGGCTTCTGCAAACTTTTTGTAGGTGCACAGGGTGCCCATAAAATCCCAGGCAATTTTGTCCGGAACCCGGGTTGCCGATTGCATTATAGCTTCGTACATGGTTACTTTCGGGTAGTCCAGGGAGTGGGGAACATTTGTGTAATGGTCAAACCAGGGTCTGTTTTTCAGCATTTCGCCTCCTTGGGGGGGGGATTGGATTAAATACCAGATATTTTTTTTGTCTGCTGGTTTTTATAGCGAACGTCGGTCGATATGTCAACCATTGCTTGATGAATCCTTTGGGGTATGCTAAGAGGAGGGGAACAGATAAGAACCCAAGGAATAATACAGGACTTCAATGAATAAGAAAGATACCCTGAGCAAGCTTAAGGCAAGGGAAAGAATACTTCGACAGCAGATCATTATTGACGCAGCCCGGGAAGTTTTTGGTCAGAAAACCTACGATAAGGCCAGTATGGCAGAGATTGCAAAGGCCGCCGGTATTGCTAAATCTTCCATCTACACATATTTCAAGAGCCAGGAAGAGTTGTACGCCAAGATTGCTATTATTGATTCCTGCGATTTCATAGAGGATCTTGAGGCCCGCATTAATCGGGCTGACATTGATGAGGCCCGGGAGAATTGTGTGAACATCTGTATCACCCATTTTCTTGCATATTACATTGCCCATACTGCCCAATGGCGGATGATCACCCATTTTGCCCTCCACGGCAATAAGGACATGGCTGCCGTGGACCAGCTCAATGAAATCGGACGAAGGCTTATGGACCTGTTTGAATCTGTATTCATGAAACTTGGGTGTGAAAAAGACGCACGTATTTTGGCCCATACCTTGTTTTCATGTCTTTCCGGAATTCTCATTGCCTTTCGAAATTATCCAGGAAGGACAGAAGATGAGCGTATTGCCCATATGAAACGTATCGGAGGCATGGTGGAAGCCATGGTTTTATCCCTGGTTCAAAAAAATAAATAAGATCTTACCCGTTATCTTATATCCATAGTTGTATTTCTGAAATCGGAAGGCCTTCTATGGTTTGTCTTTTTTCTTTTTTTTCATTTTAAGATACCAATTTTCATTGCCGTAAAGTTCATCAGAACACTCTGTGCATATACCATGGCTAAATGAAACATAGGAATGTTTTTGAATATATTCTTCCAAATTGTTCCAATAGCCTTTGTCATCCCGGATTTTTTTGCATTTGGCGCAGATCGGCACTAATCCTTCAAGGGTTTTGACATTATCCAGTGTTTCTTTCAGTTTTCTTTGAATTGCTTTTCGTTCTTCCAACTCCTCATTCAGTTCTTTCGTTCTTTCGCTGACCTGATTTCGCAAGGAGCGATTCCAGGCCAGTATAATAAAAATAATACCTGACATTAAAATGATCGGGACCACTGTGATGATCCAGAATATCCCGGTTTTATAAAAAGGATGCTGCTCCAGGTGGAACCACCTGGCAAGTATGGTCCTTTTTTCTTCCCGGGTTATCATCCCAAGGCCTTTGTCCAGTATCCGGTTTAGAATTGGCAGGTCTTTTCGGGAGGCGAAACAAAAACTTTCCATGTATCCTGTACTGCCTGCTATTTTAAGATTGGCAATTCCCTCTTTTGAAATATAAAAGGATGCAACCGGCAAATCAACCACCATGGCGTCCATACTCTTAAAGGAAACACTTGTCAGGCCGGAAAAGGGGTCGGGGTAAGAGTGGAGTTCAAGATAACCATAGTTTTCTTTTAAATAATTTTCCACTTCAGAACCTTTTACCACTGCGACCTTCATTCCTTGCATTTTATTCAGGGAAAGCTGCTGTTCTGTCTCCTGTCTTGCAATAATCACACTTGGTATGTCAACGTAGGGTCTGGTGAACAATAAAAATTTTGAACGGAGAGCATTTTTTTGAATTGAACTGACAACATCTATATTACCCGACTCTGCCTCTTTTAAAACTTCCTCCCAGTTTTTCAGGCAGACCATTTTAAAGCGAAAATGAAATTTTTCTTCAATTAACCGGATATAATCGGCTGACAGGCCTGTATATTTATTGTTTTTATCATAAAAATTAAAGGGAGGATAGCCATCTGACAGGGCAAACCTGATTTGTCCATCCTGCTCTGTGAGCCAGTTTCTTTCTTCATTGGTAAAGGGATCATTATAAAAATAATCTGTCTTGAACAATCCATATATTAACAGGATAGTTGCCAAGGGGAGCAACAGCAGAGCGGCTTTTTGCCATTTATATGTTTTTATGGAATATCTGGCCTGCTTTTTCCATATGGCCGAAATAATTATAATGCTCAACAGAATAATAAAGATAGTGGAACCTAATTTAACTGGTAAATCCCATTCAAATGCAGGCTTCTTTTGTTCAAGGCTGATCCATTTACGTTTAATTTTCTCCCTTTCCTTCTGGGTAATCAAGGCAAGTCCTTTTTTCAGGATATTTGCAAGAATGGGTTTGTCATTGCGGGTGCCAATTCTTAGGCTGTATTTATGCCCGGTAAAGCCTGCGATTTGAAGGTTGGTGATCATTTCTTTTTCAATTATGTAGGATGCCGATGCCACTTCGGTGATAAAAGCATCAAATTCACCGGCTGACAGCCTTTTTATTGCATTTGTACTGTTTTTAACTTTGACCGGTTGAATGGCAGGATAGTTTTTTTTTAAATAATCAATGACCTGGTATTCATCGGTTACGACGATTTCCATTCCATCCATCTGGGAAAGGGTTAAGGGGTAAAGGGAATCTTTCCTGGTGACAATGGTAGTTGGGATATCAATATAAGGTTTTGTGAACCATAGATATTTTGACCGTTCAGGAGTAGAAGCAATATTCATTATTACATCAATTTCAAATTTTTTAGCCTGTTCAATGATTTGTGCCCAGCTTTCCGCTTTTTTCAGTTTAAAACTGCATCCGAGTTTTTTTTCCAATATTCTAATGTACTCAACAACAATCCCTTTGTATGTGCCGTCATCTTCAAAAAAGGTCACCGGAGGCCAGTCAGGTTCAGCAGCAACCACAATGGTGCCTTCATTAGATTTCAGCCAGTTTCTTTCCTCAAAGGACAAGGGATCTTTTTTTTTATTACAAGCAAAAAATAGGCATGGAACAATGATTATTGACAGCAGCTTGATAACCCATTGTTTTTTTCTGTGCATATATTTCTCCTAGGACAAAAAACATATGTGCTGTTTACCAATTTCAATGGAAACCAGCTTACAATATAATATGGTGCAAGGCAAATGAATTCCTGAGCCGACCTATCTACTCTAATTCAATGAAATAACAGGGAAAATTTTCTTTGAATTTGACAAGAAAGAAGCCAGGGAATATGATTGGGTACGCTTTTTTTTGTAAAAAAAAGGAGGGGGGAGGCACAGATGTCATTACCCAATAAAAAAGGATGGCTGGCCATTCTTTTTATTCTTTTCTGTCTGGCAGTGCCCTTTGGGATTACCTATTATGTGTCAACTCCTGGGTCCAAGGCCCGGTATGAAAGCTGGAAGACCAGGGGTGCGGCCGCCAATATCAAGGCGAAATCCCAAATATTGGCCAAACAGCTATTATTGGTAAAAAATGATCGGGTAACGGTTAAGAATACCGGTCTGGTATTTAAGGGTCTTGATAATGATCAGGTGGTGCTGGATCTGTATCTGCTTGAGCTGGACCCGGGATATGCTTATCCCCAGCGATTTCCCAGGGAAACTAATGGGACTGTTATCCGGCTGGGGGATGTGATCTATGCAGTAAAATCGGTAAATGATTCTTCCTTAACCTTAAAAATTATCCAGACCATGGGTACATATTAATCCTGTCCTAGGGATTTGAAATATGATCTTAAGCCTTTGCCAAATTGGCCATGGCAAAATTCTGGAACTTCTCTATTTAAGATTCCAATTATTTGTCTGTTGGTATTAAATTACGAAAATGTAAAAAAATGTGATTGTTTTTTAGTGTTTTTTTAAAAAATTACATTATTGAATTATATTAATTCCAATAATGTAATTTATCTTTTGTTTCTATATCTTCTTGATTTTAAAAAATCATATAAATTCAGATATTTACAATTAAGTTTTTTTAAAATTCTAATTGGCACCTCTCTTGCTCTATGAGAATTAAATGGGAAATTTAGTTGTTTTTAATTAAATCTGAAAAAAGGAGAAAAATGAAAAAGATTTTGGCGATAATAAAACCATTTAAGCTGGATGAGGTAAAAAATGCCTTAACTAAAATAAATATTAACGGGATGACCATTACCGAGGTCAAGGGGTTTGGGCGTCAAAAGGGGCACAAGGAAATTTATCGAGGGGCGGAATACCAGACAGATTTTATTCCCAAGGTGGAGCTGTCCATTGTTGTGAATGATGCCAGGGTCGATGGGGTGGTAGAGACCATTATTAGTAGTGCCAAAACAGGAAAAATTGGTGATGGTAAAATATTTATCCAGCCCATTGAAAATATTGTACGCATCAGAACCGGTGAAACCGGCGTGGATGCCCTGTAATAAATTTATAAAAAAAGGAGATATTCCAAATGAAATATTTAGCAACAATATTTACTCTGTTTATCTGTTCTCTGTCCACAGCCTTTGCCGGAGACGATGTTCCCACGGTTATTACCAACAACCAGGCTATAGCAATGGTTCAGTCCCATGTTGATTATGTCTGGACCCTGGTTTGTGCGGTTCTGGTTTTTTTCATGCAGGCAGGATTTGCCATGGTGGAAGCCGGGTTTACCCGGGCGAAAAACGCCATTAACATCATGATGAAAAATCTCATGGACTTTTCAATGGGATCAATCATGTATTGGGCCTTTGGGTTTGGTATCATGTTCGGTGTTTCCAAAACCGGTTTTTTCGGCACCACCGGCTTTTTCTTAAGCGATTTTGAAATAGGCAAAGATCCATGGGTTCTTGCATTCTGGATGTTCCAGGTTGTATTTGCAGCCACGGCTGCCACAATTGTTTCCGGTGCCATGGCCGAGAGAACCAAATTTGTAGGGTATCTTTTATACTCTGCCTGTATTACCGGTCTGATCTATCCGATTTTTGGATCCTGGGCCTGGGGAAGTTTGTTTAACGGGTCTGGATGGCTGGAAGGCCTTGGGTTTATAGATTTTGCCGGTTCAACTGTTGTCCATTCAGTGGGTGGCTGGGCAGCCCTTGCCGGTGCCATGGTTCTTGGGCCCCGTCTGGGTAAATATACGGCAACAGGCGCTGTTAAACCAATTCTTGGCCATAATATTCCTTTGGCAGCCCTGGGGGTATTTATCCTCTGGGTGGGATGGTTCGGTTTTAACCCTGGGTCCACCACCGCCGCCAACAAAGATATTGCCATGATTTTTGTCAACACCAACCTGGCTGCTGCGGCCGGTTCCATTGTTGCCATGTTTGTTTCCTGGTTCAAATTTGGAAAACCCGAGGTGGGCATGAGCCTTAATGGTGCCCTGGCAGGACTGGTAGGCATTACTGCCGGCTGCGCCAACGTGACACCCTCAAGTGCCATTATTATTGGGTCTGTGGCCGGTGTTCTTGTGGTTTTCTCAGTTCTCTTTTTTGACAAAATCAGGATTGATGATCCAGTGGGTGCTATTTCAGTCCACGGTGTCTGCGGTGCCTGGGGAACCCTGGGAGCCGGTATTTTTAATATTGGCGGTGTGACCCTTAAAATACTCACTGTCCAGGTGATTGGAATCCTGGCCTGTTTTGTCTGGACCTTTGCTGCTGCTTATACCATTTTCAAGCTCATTGACATGACCCTTGGTCTGAGGGTCTCCAGGGAAGAGGAATTGGAAGGATTAGACGCCACGGAACACGGGGGAAATGCCTATCCTGATTTCACTACCATTAACCATTCCAGCATTGGGTATACCAGTGGATCCGATGATTTTGTCAAAGTGCCTGCTTCCTATGCTTCCAAAAAGTTGGCCAGTGATATCTAACCTATGATCTTTGTTTGGGTGGGTCCATCCAAAAGTTCATAAAGTTAAAAAACCTTCCACCCCCGGTATTGAGGTGGAAGGTTTCACTGTTTTATGCTAACCTCTGCCTTTAATGAATAGGCAACAGCTGGGCGAAGGCCTGGTGCAAGCCCGGCGAAAGGTGATGGATGAAGCAGGCGGCAGGGGTGATGAAAACAATGGTTATATTGGGGATTCTGGCATCTGTCCTGATTTGGGGATATCAGAACCTTGAGTACAATTGGCAATGGTATAGGCTGCCCCCCTATTTTTTTTCCATTGAAAACGGGCAGTTTATCAAAGGGTTGTTGCTGGACGGTATTGTTATTACCCTGAAGATATCCTCCCTGGGCCTTGTTATCTCAATTTTAATGGGTTTTTCTTCGGCTTTTGCCCGTTTGTCTTCCTTTCCCATGCTTCGCCTAACTGCCTGGGTTTATGTGGAGACCATCAGAAATACCCCCCTGCTCATCCAGATTTTTTTAATTTATTTTGTGATCTCACCGGTATTGGATATTTCCGCTTTCTGGTCGGCGGTGATTGCCCTGAGTCTGTTTGAAGGGGCCTATGCCTCGGAGATCATCCGGTCGGGTATTATCAATATTCCCAAGGGTCAGTTTGAAGCTGCACAGAGCATAGGGCTTTCAGTATCTGCCACCTATATCAAGGTGATCATTCCCCAGATGCTGCGCCAGACACTTCCCATGCTGGCAGGCCAAAGCGTTTCCCTTATTAAGGATTCCGCCCTGGTCAGTACAATCTCCATATATGATCTGACCATGCAGGGGCAAAAAATAGTCTCCGAGACATTTTTGACTTTTGAAATCTGGTTTGCTGTGGCATTATGTTATCTGTCAATTACAGCAAGTCTTTCTTTCTTAATCAGACGATTTGAAAATAAAATGAAATTTATAAACTAAAATTTATACCTAAGGAGATCAAGATGAAAAAATTGTTCTATATGCTGGCTGTGGCCCTGGCTTTGTTGGGATATACAATGGCATTTGCCGGTGAAACAGGGTCCAAGCTGTCCCGGGAAAGCATCATTGAAAAGATACAGAAAGAAGGGGTCATACGGGTTGGCATGTCCACCTTTGTCCCCTGGGCCATGAAAGATAAACAAGGACAATTGATCGGGTTTGAAATTGATGTGGCAAAGAAACTGGCCCAGGACATGGGGGTGGAGATTGAGTTTATTCCCACTGCCTGGTCAGGGATCATTCCAGCCCTTTTGACGGGAAAATTTGATGTGATCATCGGAGGAATGGGAATTACCCCGAAGCGGAACCTTAAGGTGAATTTTACCATGCCCTATGATTTTTCAGGCATGTCCATTGTGGCCCATCGAAAAAAAGCAGCCGGGTTTTCCAGCATTGAGGATTTTAACAAAAAAGAGGTCATCATTGCTGCCCGCATGGGGACCACGGCTGAGCAGGCCGCTAAAAAATTCATGCCCAACGCCCGGTTTAAACTTTTTGAAAACGAAAGCCAGGCATTGCAGGAGCTGAACCTGGGAAGAGTTCATGCCGTTGTATCCTCTGCCCCAATGCCTGCCTTCCATGCCTTAAAATACCCGGAGAAGCTTTTTGTCCCGCTCAAGAAAAATTTTACCAGGGAACCCATTGGATTTGCAATTCAAAAAGGGGACTTTGATGCATTGAATTATTTTAATAACTGGATTCTCAATATGCATTCCCAGGGGTTTTTAAAAGAGAAAAAAAATTATTGGTTTGAAACAAAAAAATGGGAAAGCCTGATTAAATAAGAGATATGGCAAGTTAGAAATACAGTATATAAGAGATACAATTGTTAAATAAGAAAAATTATAAATTTACCCTGGTGGATATGGCAGTGGTCCTGGTACTGATCGCTGCCATATCCTTTTTTTTCTCCCGCATGGGCAGTCTTCTGGACTATAAATGGGAGTGGGAACTCATTCCAGGTTATTTTCTATTCAAGGACCCTGTCACAGGCACCTTCCGGGCCAATATGCTATTAACCGGATTTTTTACCACCATCCGCCTGAGTATCTGGGCCACTGTGCTGGGGTTTATACTGGGTACCATATCCGGGGTTATGGGGGCGAAAGGATCTTTTACCCAGCGGTTTGTCAGCCGTCTCTATGTGGAAACCGTCCGGAATATTCCCTCCCTGGTATTGGTGATTTTGTTTTATTATTTTGTATCCAGTCAGTTTTTGGATGTGCTCCGCCTGGACCTTTGGCTGCGGAATCAATCCGATGTTGTCCAGGGAGTGGTTGAGTTTCTATTGGCAGGTCCTAGCAGGATCAATGCCTTTGTTTCGGCCGTCGCAGCCCTGGCCATTTACGAAGGGGCATATATTTCAGAACTCGTCCGGGGCGGTATCAACGGGATTGCCAGGGGCCAGTGGGAGGCGGCATGGTCTGTGGGCCTGTCCCGCAACAAAACATTTTTATTGGTGATTCTTCCCCAGGCATTTCGCAGGGTTGCATTCCCCCTGGCCGGTCAGTTTATTTCCACCATCAAAGATTCTGCCATTGTATCTGTGATTTCCATCCAGGAGTTAACATTCCAGGGAATGGAACTGATGGCAGCTACCTTTTTGACCTTTGAAATCTGGATCACCATTACTCTTTTGTATTTTATCCTCACCTTTTCCCTATCCAGGACGGTTGCTATTCTTGAAAAAAAGTTCTCCTGGTAGCAATGGTGTCCATATGGTATTTGGTTACTAATATCAGTATTTTACAAGGGCTTTACGATCTGCCTTATTTTTTTGGACTGTATGGCTTCAAAAAATTCTTCCCCCAATTTTTTATTTTTTTCAAGAACGATTCTCCAGTAAGACTTGCGTTCTTCGTCTTTGCCTTTGAAGGCCATAAAATCTTTTCTATCGGGTATTTTTCCAAAGGGAAGAGCCGCAACAAACTTGTTTGATGGGGCAACAATCACCACATTCTCCATGTTTTTGTCAGAAGGCCTGCGGTGCAAGCTTTTGTCAAACCACCCGGGTGTAATGTGTTCATAAAAATGAGGATATAAAACAAGTTGGTCTGAATCGGGTAAAAAGGGTATGTCCAGGTGATAGTCAAGGATTCCGCCATCCCGAAAAAGTCCGGGTGCACCGTCAATATCTGAAACCCCCTCCATTGCGACGGGGATGGAGCCAGAAGACAATAGGGCTGTTTTAAAATTGGATGGGGTCAGGCCATGGATGCCCATGGGAAATTGATCCATGGAAGCAAAGGGAGGGGGTTTGCCAGGGCCACAGAAAAGAGCTCTTTCTAAGAAATATCCAAGCCAGTTCCGGTTCAACAGGTTCACACCTGCCGCAAGTATGAGGCCTAAAAATTGGGGAACTTTATGATCTTGTTTAAGAAGACCCTTGCACTTATTGGATAGAAAACA